>NZ_RZOL01000327.1:0-7119 GCF_004022985.1 Mesorhizobium sp. M7A.F.Ca.ET.027.02.1.1
CTGCTGCGCCATAAGCGGGCGGTGTCGACGCTGCCGGAAATTTCGGGCGAAAGCTCGTTCCACCGATTGCTGTGGGACGATGCGCAGCTGCTTTCCGGCCAGGCGATCAAGCTCACCAAGGATTCGAAGATCCGCCGCGTCGTGCTGTGTTCGGGCAAGGTCTATTACGACCTCTATGAGGAGCGCGAGAAGCGCGGCATCAACGACATCTATCTGTTGCGCGTCGAACAGCTCTATCCGTTCCCGGCCAAGGCGCTGATCACCGAACTGTCGCGGTTCCGCAATGCCGAGATGGTGTGGTGCCAGGAGGAGCCCAAGAACATGGGCGCCTGGTCGTTCATCGACCCCTATCTGGAATGGGTGCTGGCGCATATCGACGCCAAGCATCAGCGGGTGCGCTACACCGGCCGTCCGGCCGCCGCCTCGCCGGCGACCGGACTGATGTCGAAGCATCTCGCGCAGCTCGCCGCCTTGCTCGAAGACGCGCTTGGTGAATAGAGAAAATCTGGGCGAATAACAGAACCCGAAAGAAAACGGACAGGCACAATGGCTACCGAAATCCGCGTTCCCACTCTCGGCGAATCCGTCACCGAAGCGACCATCGGCAAATGGTTCAAGAAGGTCGGCGACGCGATCGTCGCCGACGAGCCGCTGGTCGAGCTCGAGACCGACAAGGTGACGGTGGAGGTGCCTGCCGCCGCCGCTGGAACCTTAAGCGAAATCACCGCCAAGGAAGGCGAGACGGTCGGTGTCGGTGCGCTGCTCGGTTCGATTTCGGCAGGTGGCGCTGCCGCCGCACCAGCGACCAAGCCGCAGGCGGTGTCGCAGGCCTCGTCGCCGGATGCGGCATCGACCGGCAAGCAGGCCGCGGCCGAGACCGCCAAGATCGCCGGCGATGCCGGCCCGGTCGAGCCGCGCACCATGCCACCGGCACCGGCCGCGGCGAAACTGATCGCCGAAAGCAATCTCTCGGTCGACCAGATCTCCGGTTCGGGAAAGCGTGGCCAGGTGCTGAAAGGCGACGTGCTCGACGCCATCTCCAAGGGTGCGCCGTCGCAGCCGGCGGAGACGCCGAAGGCGGCACCTGCACCGGTTGCCGTGCGCGCGCCGTCCTCGGGCGACGATGCGTCGCGCGAGGAGCGCGTGCGCATGACCAAGCTGCGCCAGACCATCGCGCGCCGCCTCAAGGAAGCGCAGTCGACCGCAGCCATGCTGACCACCTTCAACGAGGTCGACATGTCTGCGGTGATGGCGCTGCGCACCAAATACAAGGACGTGTTCGAAAAGAAGCACGGCGTGAAGCTCGGCTTCATGGGCTTCTTCACCAAGGCCGTCACCCACGCGCTGAAAGAAATCCCCTCGGTCAATGCCGAGATCGACGGCACCGACATCATCTTCAAGAACTATGCCCATATCGGCGTCGCCGTCGGCACCGAAAAGGGCCTGGTCGTGCCGGTCGTGCGCAATGCCGACCAGATGTCGATCGCCGAGATCGAAAAGGACATCGGCCGCTTGGGCATAGCCGCGCGCGACGGCAAGCTGTCGGTCGCCGACATGCAAGGCGGGACGTTTACGATTTCCAACGGCGGCGTTTACGGGTCGCTGATGTCGACGCCGATCCTCAATGCGCCGCAGTCGGGCATTCTGGGCATGCACAAGATCCAGGAGCGGCCTGTCGTGGTCGGCGGCCAGATCGTGATCCGGCCGATGATGTACCTGGCACTCAGCTACGATCACCGCATCGTCGACGGCAAGGAAGCGGTGACCTTCCTGGTCCGCGTCAAGGAAAGCCTGGAGAATCCGGAACGGCTGGTGCTTGATCTCTAAGGCTGACGCGGTGGCTGAATCTGTCGAGCCAATCGATCTGTTCGAGCTTGTTACGACAGGCCGGGCGGGTCCGATTGAACTCGGAAAAAGCAGCCGTGAAACGGTGCGAGGCTTGATCGATCCGGAGGATGTGCGGGCGGACAATCATTATCGCCACGAGGACGCGGAGTCAGCGTGGTGCATCTATGGTAGAAATTGCGAGTTCTTCTTCAGTCCCGATTTTCATCTGAGGTCGATTAGCGTCGAGCCTGTCTTCGGAAGATTGCAATCGGGTGGAACGATGGCGACTTGGTACGGCCATCTGGACGTCGATTTGGGCCGGCATCCTGTGATTTTTGCAGGCACAAAGCCCATAGCCATACATACCTTGCCCAAGGCATTGCAGTTCCTGAACAAGAGCGAATTCAAGTGGGCAATCAGCGGCGGTCGTGAGCGCGACGTTTATATTGAGCTGGCGGAGAGTTCTCGCATCTTGACCCTCAAATACGAGGTTAATGCGGTTCCGGTCGACAGGAATGAAAACGTTGCGTTCGAGGTAGATTATTTTCTTTCGACGGTCTTCATCCTCGATCAAGCTGTTCAAGGCGGATAGCAGTGACGATCCGTTCTTTCTTGTCCGAAAGCCTGTCTACCGCATCGATAGCGGTCGGTGCGGCGATGATCCCGGCGGCAGCTTATGCCGCCTGCCCGATCGAGCTAGCCGTCTATGGAGACGCCCAGGGCGGCAGCGAGATCGATTTCACGCCGACCGGGACCTCGGCGACCGTCACCAACAGCTTCCGCATGATCCTCGACAACAGTGTGGTGCTCAACGGCATCGTCATGTGGAACGAGGGCGTGTCGCGGCCAAACGGCGCGCTGATGTACAAATGCCCCGAGGGCGACGTCACCGGCGAGGAGCTTGCCGCCTGCACGCCCTGGCATGGCGTCATCTACACGGCGGATGACAAGGGCAACATCGGGCTGCTGCCGGCCGAAGGTGTCGAGGCGCCGAAGATGCTGATCCTGCCGGACCTCGGGCCGTCGCTGCGCCATTCCAGCGCCTATGGCGGCAGCGGGTTTTCGAAAGTGCCGTGGGATGTGTTTGCCTTGAAGGGATGCCAGGAATGAGCGGGACGCAAAAGGTGCTGCTGGTCACCGGCGGCAGTCGCGGCATAGGCGCTGCGATCTGCCGGCTCGGGTCGAAGGCCGGCTACCGGATCGCGGTCAACTACGCTTCGAATCAGGACGCCGCCAATGCTTTGGTCGCCGAGATCGAGGCTGCCGGCGGCGAAGCTTTCGCGGTCAAGGGCGATATCGGCAAGGAGTCCGATATCGTGGCCATGTTCGAGGCCGTCGACCACGCCTATGGACGGCTTGATGCCTTCGTCAACAATGCCGGCATCGTCGACGTCAAGGCGCGCGTCGACGAGATGGATGTTTCGCGGCTGGAGCGCATGATGCGCGTCAATGTCGTCGGCTCGTTCCTCTGCGCCCGTGAGGCGGTCAAGCGCATGTCGACCCGCCATGGCGGGTCGGGCGGGTCCATCGTCAACATCTCGTCGGCGGCAGCGACATTGGGCTCGCCGGGCGAGTACGTCGATTATGCCGCCTCCAAGGGCGCCATCGACACCTTCACCATCGGGCTCGCCCGCGAGGTGGCGCTGGAAGGCATTCGCGTCAATGCGGTGCGCCCTGGCATCATCGACACGGACATCCACGCTTCCGGCGGGCAGCCGGACAGGGTGGAGCGGTTCCGCGACCTGCTGCCGATGAAAAGAGCCGGTACAGTGGATGAAGTCGCGGGCGCGGTTCTCTATCTTCTCTCCGACGCCGCGTCCTATACGACAGGCGCGATCCTGAATGTAAGCGGCGGCCGCTGAGCGCTCTCAAGCAGATCGAGCATGATGTTATCCAAAAACCGCGTCACACGGCATCATGCTCAAACAGAAGGACAGTATCATGGCTTATGACGTCGTTATCATCGGGTCGGGACCGGGCGGCTATGTCTGCGCCATCAAGGCGGCGCAGCTCGGGCTCAGGGTGGCGGTGGTCGAGAAGAACGCGACTTTCGGCGGTACCTGCCTCAACATCGGCTGCATCCCTTCCAAGGCGCTGCTCCATGCCTCCGAGATGTTCGCCGAGGCCGGTCACTCCTTCGACACGCTCGGCGTCGAGATATCGGCGCCGAAATTGAACCTGAAGAAGATGATGGCGCACAAGGATGCGACGGTGTCGTCGAACGTCAACGGCGTCGCCTTCCTGTTCAAGAAGAACAAGATCGACAGCTTTCGCGGCACTGGCAAGGTGGTCGCGGCCGGCAAGGTGTCGGTGACGGCTGAGGACGGCAAGGTCGAGGAGATCGAGACCAGGAACATCGTCATCGCCACCGGCTCGGATGTCGCCGGCATTCCCGGCGTCAAGGTCGATATCGACGAGAAGGTGATAGTGTCGTCGACTGGCGCATTGTCGCTTGATAAGGTTCCCGGCCATCTGGTGGTGGTCGGCGGCGGTGTCATCGGGCTCGAGCTCGGCTCGGTGTGGGCACGGCTCGGCGCCAAGGTCACCGTGGTCGAGTTCCTCGACACCATCCTCGGCGGCATGGACGGCGAGGTTTCCAAGCAGTTCCAGCGCTTGCTTTCAAAGCAGGGTTTCGAGTTCAAGCTCGGCGCCAAGGTCACCGGTGTCGCCAAGGCCAAGAAGGGTGCGACCGTCACCTTCGAGCCGGTCAAGGGCGGCGCCGCCGAGACGATCGAGGCCGATGCCGTGCTGATCGCCACCGGCCGCCGCGCGTATGCCGACAGTCTCGGGCTCGGGGAAGCCGGCGTCGAGGTCGACGAGCGCGGCCGGGTCAAGACCGATGCCCATCTCAAGACCAATGTCCCGGGCATCTATGCCATCGGCGATGTCATCGCCGGGCCGATGCTGGCGCACAAGGCCGAGGACGAGGGCGTGGCGGTGGCCGAAACCATTGCCGGCCAGGCCGGCCACGTGAACTATGACGTCATTCCGAGCGTCGTCTACACCAGCCCGGAAATCGCCTCGGTCGGCATGACCGAGGAAGAGCTGAAGAAGGCCGGCATCGACTACAAGGTCGGAAAATTCCCGTTCAGCGCCAATGGCCGGGCGCGCGCCATGCTGCACACCGACGGTTTTGTGAAGATCCTCGCCGACAAGACGAGCGACCGCGTGCTCGGCGTGCATATTGTCGGCTTCGGCGCAGGCGAGATGATCCACGAGGCGGCGGTGCTGATGGAATTCGGCGGCTCGTCTGAGGATCTCGCCCGCACCTGCCACGCCCATCCGACGATGTCGGAAGCGGTGAAGGAGGCGGCGCTGGCGACGTTCTTCAAGCCAATCCACATCTAAAGCGACAACGCTTCGTTATCCTCGGGTCAAGCCTGAGGATGACGAACGTAGCGATATCGCCAAACAAAACGGCCCGCTTTTCAGCGGGCCGTTCGTATTTGATATCGAGCCGGTCAGTTGGCCGGAGCTGGAGCCGGCGCTGGCGCTGGAGCCGGCGCAGGTGCCGGTTCTGCAGGTGCCGGAGCCGGAGCCGGAGCTGCAGGCGCCGGGGCTGGGGCCGGTTCTGCAGGTGCCGGAGCAGGTGCAGGTTCGGCTGGCTTCATCGGTTCCGCCGGTGCGGGCGCGGGGGCCGGTGTGCTGGCCGCCGGCGGCTCGGCTGGTGCCGGGTGCTCACCACTCCTTCCGAAAACATAATACGCGACAACCGCCAGAATAACGACGACCAGCGCAATCAGCCAGCCACTACCGCCGCCACCGCTCTGCTTGATGGTGGTGTTGGTGGTGTTGGGATTGAACGGGTCGTTTGGATTCGGTGCGTTCGCCATAAAAGTGTCCTCCGTGGATGAAAAATATCAATCAACACCATATAACGCGCAATCATTGAACTGGTTTCACGCTAGGGTTGGAAAACGCCAAAAACAAGGACAATCCCGCCGTTCCGGAGCCGGAATGGCGTTGTTTCGCCACGCAACGCGCCAAGTTGGTGCCTACTATGGGTTTTTCCGGAGGATTTTTGTCGTGACGAATCCCATAGCAGAGTTTGTCCCGAATCACTGCGATGTTCTCGCCGGAGCCCAGTTCGCCGACCGCTTTGTGCTGATCACCCAGGGTCTTTCTTTAACGGCACTCGGCGCGGCGGAACGCGCCCTGGGGCGAATGCCGCCCTGGGTCGGCAGGCTCATGGCGCTGCGCAACCTTGCCGTCAAGCCGTTCCGGCTGAAGACGGGCCTGGAAACTACAGTGTTGCCGTCAGGCCGGATCGGGATATTTCCGCTCATCAGCCAGTTTCCCGGCAAGGTTGTGCTTGGCCTCGACGACCGGCATCTCGATTTCCGTGTCCTGGTCGAAGTCAGGGATCTCGGCACGGGCCGGCAAGAGGTGGCCGCGACGACGATCGTCAAGACGCACAATTGGCTCGGGCGCGCCTATCTTGCGATCATCATGCCGTTTCACCGGATCATCGTTCCGGCGATGCTGGCCCAGATCCTGGCGAAGTAAACTGAAGTAGCTTAAAGTCCAACAGGCGTGACGGTGTAACCGGCCTTGCGGAAGTCCTCGACGAGGCCTTCGGGGCCGGGAAGGTGGAGGGCGCCGACCGCCATGAAGACGTTGCCCCTGGCAAGGATCGGTTCGGCATGCTCGACCATCACCTTGTTGCGGCTGGTGATCATGGTTTCCTCGAACGCCGCATAGCCCGCGGGGTCGTCCGTGCCTTCCGGCATGGCCACGCGAAACAGCGGC
Organism: Mesorhizobium sp. M7A.F.Ca.ET.027.02.1.1; assembly: GCF_004022985.1. Taxonomy (NCBI): domain Bacteria; kingdom Pseudomonadati; phylum Pseudomonadota; class Alphaproteobacteria; order Hyphomicrobiales; family Phyllobacteriaceae; genus Mesorhizobium; species Mesorhizobium sp. M7A.F.Ca.ET.027.02.1.1. Next base: position 6,577 of record NZ_RZOL01000327.1, read on the forward strand.
CAGAACATTCCGGTGTCGCCGCGCTGGTAGAGCACGATCATGGTTTCGTTGATGTCGTTGATCTTATCGCCGAGCTTCAGCGTGTCGACGAGGCCCTTCATGTGAAACGCCAGCGGCAGCGAGGCCATGGCGCGCAACTGGCTTTCAGCAGTCTCCAATCCTTCCACCGGCTTGCCGGAAGCCTTTGCACCTTCCGCCAGCCTGACATCGAGCACCGGGGCGCCGCCTGACTGACGGGCGAGTTCGCAGGCCGGCAGTGCCATCATGGCCGAGAGCATCCACGGCTTCATCTTGGCAACCGTTGCCGGAGGAATGCCGCGGGCGTCGAGCGCGGCGTTCATGGCCGCCGCATCGTCGGGCGACAGCAGCGACGCCAGCGTCGTCGAATCAGTGAACATCATCAGGTCCGGCTCCTTGAGCATCGCGACCATCATCTTCTGCTTGTCGAGCACGTCAGTGGTTTCGATGACGATGGTGCCGGCGGCGTCATAGGCTTTCTGCGCGTCGGGAGGCAGCGTGGTGACGCGCGGGTCGGTCATATGC
>NZ_RZOL01000328.1:0-7118 GCF_004022985.1 Mesorhizobium sp. M7A.F.Ca.ET.027.02.1.1
GATCGCCGCCACCGGCAGCGCCTTCAAAGGCCTGGAATCGCGGCTTTCCGTCGGCGTCGATCTCGCCGCGATCGAAAGCGGCGCGATTCTTTTCGTCGCCGACGATCTCGTAGGCCTGGTTGGCCGCGGCAAAACGGTCCTTCGCCTTGGGATCATTCGGATTCTGGTCCGGATGATGCTTCTTGGCGAGTTTCCGATACGCCGACTTTATGTCCTTGGACGATGCGTTCCTGGCAACGCCCAGCACCTCATAGGGGTCGCGCATGCTTACTGCCCTGGAGAAGAGTTGAGTCTCTGGTTGCCACCTATATGCGCTCGCATAGGAAGAAATTCCAGTGCTGGAGCAGCATATCAGACGCGGAAAATCAGAGTGCCTTGAAGTCCTGCATGCGCCAGCCGCCGGCGCTGGCCAGGCACAGTTCGCCTTCGAACATGGCAACGCCGTCAAAGCTTTCGCGCGAGGCCTTGAAGCGGCGGCAGGTCTGGCCGTTGTCCTTCAATTCCGCCATATCGGTGATGGAACCGCGCGAGCCGGTGCCGGCATTGGCCCACGGCACGGCCTGCCCGCCGAGCTGCTCGATGTCGGCCGAGGAAACCGCATTGCCGATCGTCGTCTGGTCGGAGTCGCGATCCAAATTGGCCGGCGCGGCCGAGGCCGACGTGCTGCTGGTCAGGATCGAGCGGTCGACTTCGGCTTTTTCCAGGCTGAAGCCGCCGGCGCCACACGCGGCAAGCGGCAAGGCGACCGCCACGATCGCGGCTTTCGCGCTGGCCGAAGCGATAACGCTCCATTGCCTGCTGTCAAAAGCTTGCGCGATACGCGACAATCGGCAACCTCCCCCTTGCTTCGTAAAGAATCTTGGTTTTGTAAGAATCTTGGCTTCGTGACAATTTGAGAAAAACTATGAGTGACACTGAGTTAACAAGCGGTGACTTTACCGAGGCTGCCGAGCCGTTTCGCCTCTTTGCCGCATGGCTGGACGACGCCACGAAAAGCGAGCCGAACGACCCCAACGGCGTGGCTCTGGCGACCGTCGATGCCGACGGCATGCCGGATGTGCGTATGGTGTTGCTCAAGGGGTTCGATGAAAGCGGGTTTGTCTTCTACACGAATTTCGAGAGCGCCAAGGGCCAGGAGATTCTTGGCAGCATGAAGGCGGCGATGTGTTTCCATTGGAAGTCGCTGCGCCGCCAGGTGCGCATTCGCGGACCGGTGGAGATCGTCAGCGACGCCGAAGCCGACGCCTACTATGCGACACGGCCGCGCGGCAGCCGCATCGGCGCCTGGGCCTCGAAACAATCGCGGCCGCTGGAAAGCCGCTTTGCGCTGGAGAAAGCGGTGGCGGAATACACGGCACGCTATCCGATCGGCGAAATCCCGCGGCCAAAGCACTGGTCCGGCTTCCGCATCGTGCCCAGCACCATCGAGTTCTGGCACGACAGGCCGTTCCGGCTGCACGACCGGCTCGTTTTTACGCGCAGTGCGAAGGACGGCTGGGACAAGACCAGGCTTTATCCCTGAAGCGCCAATCTCCCCCCTCGTGGGGGAGATCGGCTGCTTCCACTTACGATTTCTTTCTCGTCATGAACGCGGTGAGCGCGGCGCGCGCCTCATCGGACTTCAGCCGCTCGCGAAAATGCTCGCTTTCCTCGCCGATGCGGGCGACGAGATCGTCGCGCGAACCACGCATCAGGTTGCGCGCGATCTTCAACGCCTGTGGCGGCTTGGCCGCGATCTGGCCGGCTGCCGCCAATACCGAAGCCTCCAGCGCTGCTTCCTCGACCACCTCGTAGATCAGGCCGGCGGCCTTGGCGCGCTCGGCCGAAAAACCCTCGCCAAGACCGAGCAGCGCGAAAGCGGCTTGCTGGCCCAGAATGCGCGGTGCCAGCAGGCTCGATCCCGCTTCAGGCACAAGGCCCAGGTCGACGAAAGGCGTCCTGAACACGGTGCGTGGCGTGGCGAAAGTCAGGTCGCAATGCAGGTTGAGCGTCGTGCCGATGCCGACCGCGATGCCGTCGACGCCGGAGACCATGGGTTTTTCGACCTTGGCCAGCGCCATCAGGAAATCCCAGACTTCGGTGCCGCCGTCGCCGCCGGTGGCGACGACCATGAAGTCGGCAAGGTCGTTGCCGGAGGAGAAGGCGCCGGGCACGCCGAGAAAGACATGGACGCGGATGGCCGGGTCGGCGTCGCCCTCGGCCAGGGTTTTTGACATTTTCGCATACATGGCGCGCGTCAGCGCGTTCTTCTTGTCCGGCCGATTCATGCGGATGATCTGGATGGCGCCCTGGCGCTCGACGAGGATATGGTCTGTCACGGTGTTTTCCTTGTGAAACGTCAGGCAGAGACGAGCGTCTTGCCGGCAGCGGCGAGGCTTTCGGCGCCATCGATGACGCGCGCCCTCAAGGCGCTGACCTCGCCGAGCAGGTTTTCGGCAAAGAAACGGCAAAGCGCTATGCGGTTGTGATCGGCAAGAGCACCGCGCGCCAGATAGGCGCCGCCGGCGGCAAGCGAGATCAGCCTGAGATAGGGCGTGGCGCCTGCCAGCGCCTCTTCCGATCGGCCATCGGCCGTCAGTTTTTGCAGGAAGCGGGTCGCTTCGCTGAGATCGCCAAGTGCCGCGTCGAGAGCGTCGGCGGTGCGGCCGAAACCCTGCATGTTCGAGGTCCGCACCGCTGCGGCCATATCAGCCAGTTCGGCGATGTAACCATGCACATGGTCGCCACCGCCGAGCGGCAGCTTGCGCATCACCAGATCGATCGCCTGGATACCGTTGGTGCCCTCGTAAATCGGGGCGATGCGCGCATCGCGATAGAAGGCGGCCGCTCCCGTCTCCTCGATGAAGCCCATGCCGCCATGAACCTGGAGGCCGAGCGAGGCAACCTCGACGCCGATATCGGTCGAGAACGCCTTGGCCAGCGGCGTCAGCAGATTGGCGCGATCGCGCCAGTATGCCGCCTCGTCACCGGCGGAGACACGGGCCATGTCGATGGCGTGGGCACAGGAATAGCTGATGGCGCGTGCGGTCTGGGTCAGCGCCTTCATGGTCAACAGGTTACGCTGGACATCGGGGTGATGGACGATAGGCGCCATACCCGTGCCAGTGTAGCTCGCGGCCTTGCCCTGCCGGCGCTCATTGGCATAGGCGATCGCCTTCTGCGTTGCGGCTTCCGCGACCGCCACCCCCTGCATGCCGACACAAAGCCGCGCATTGTTCATCATGGTGAACATGCAGGCGAGCCCCTTGTTCTCCTCGCCGATCAGCCAGCCGACGGCGCCGGGTTCGGCCCCTTCGAAGCCGTCGCCATAGATCATGGTGCAGGTCGGCGAGGCATGGATTCCGAGTTTATGCTCAAGTCCGGAACAGAAGACGTCGTTGCGGGCACCGAGCGCGCCATCGTCGCCAACCAGGAATTTCGGCACCAGGAACAACGATATGCCGCGCGTGCCTGCCGGTGCATCGGGCAGCCTTGCCAGCACGAGATGGATGATGTTGTCGGTGAAATCGTGCTCGCCATAGGTGATGAAGATTTTTTGGCCGAAGATGCGATAGCTGCCGTCACCCGCCGGCTCGGCGCGGGCGCGCAAGGCGGCGAGATCCGAGCCGGCTTGCGGCTCGGTCAGGTTCATCGTGCCCATCCACTCGCCGGAGACGAGCTTTTCGAGATATTTGGCCTTGAGGTCTTCGGAGGCGTGTTTGTCGAGCGCCTCGACCGCGCCCATGGTCAGCGTCGGGCCGATGCCGAAGGCCATGGCGGCGGAGTTCCACATTTCGAGCGCGGCGACGCCGAGCATGGTCGGCAGCGCCTCGCCGCCATATTCCTCAGGCCCCGAGAGCGCATTCCAGCCGCCATCGATCCAGCGGCGATAGAGTTCCTTCCAGCCGGGCGGTGTGGTGACGGCAGCGTCTTTCAGCACGGCACCTTGCCGATCGCCGATCTTGTAGAGCGGTGCGACTTCTTCGGTGGCGAAGCGGCCGGCCTCCCCAAGAACGGCATCGACCAGATCCTCGCCGAGATCGCCGAAGGTGCCGGCATCGAGCGCCGACTTCATGCCGGCCACGTGCTTGAGCGTGAAGGCGATATCCTCGACCGGTGCCCTATACATGCCGCCCACTCCTCCTGATGCCTCGGCCTGCCCAACCCTAGAACCGGTGCCGCTGCAAAACCACCCGCCGTATCAGCGGTCTCCCATCTTCTTTTTACGTAAACGTCAAATTTTGTCACGCGGATTTTGCAATCGCGGCGGCGCGTATTAAGTTCAACCCATGCCGGATCAAGTCGACCGGCGATGCAATCAGAACCAGCCAACCGGAACCGCCCATGCTTGCCAGACCCGACGCCTACCGCTGCATCGAATGCGGCCTGCCCTATCGAGCGGAGGGGTTCTGCTACCATGGGGGCAGACTGGACCATGGTGCCGCCTACTGGTCGGATCGCGGCATTTTGTGCTCGCCGCAATGCTCGCTCGCCCACCACCGCAAACGCGCCGCCGAAGGCACGCTGCGGCAAGAGCCGGCGCCTGACCCGTTTGAATTCTAGCGGCTGATGCGTCGCCAGCTCTTCTGGGAGCCAGCCCCCGAAAGCACTTCCTTAACCATAGGCGTTCAGGATTTGTTTTTGATCAACGGGGATTCCCTGTTTTGAAAAGGACGGCGCACCTCCTTCGCCGCTTGAAGAGTGTCGTACCGACACCCTTCAAGCCTCTGTTTCCTGCGCATGTCGTTGCCCCAAAACCGCTGCATACTTTTGGCCGGCATGCGCTGGCGATCCTCGCTCTTGCGGCGACGATGGCGCTTTCGACGGCGGCAACGGCCTCGGATTTTTCCGAGCCGTGGAAGAACGCCGACCGCGCTCTGGTCGTCGATGCCTACGAATATAATTCCATCGACTGGGCCCAGCTCGCCACCGACAAGCGGGTCGTCGGCTTCATCAACAAGGCCTCCGACGGCATGCCGCCGGCCTATTTCTGCCTGGGCAACGACATTGAGGTAAAGCTTTGCAAGGCGCTGTGGAAACGTCATGCGGTGACGCGCGAACTGTTCCAGACGCGCCGGGTGGTGGCCAAGGCACTCGGCCTGAAATGGGGCGCCTATCACCTTGCCCGTCCCGGCAATCCGGTCGAGCAGGCGAACAATTTCCTCGATTTCGCCGAGCCTGCGCCGGACGATCTCATGGCTCTCGACATCGAGGGCAATGACCCCTCGCAATGGATGTCGCTCGACGATGCCGAGGAGTTCGTACGCCAGGTGCATCGGCGCATCGGCCGTTTCCCGGTGCTGTACACCAACGGCAAGACCGCCCGCTACATTGCCGACAACAGCTACCGATACCGGCTCCTGTCGCGGCTGCCGCTTTGGTATGCGCGCTACACCAACGACATCGACGTGCATTTTCCGATGGGCAACTGGCAAGGCTACGCACTGTGGCAGTTTTCGGCGCAAGCCAATTGCGGCCGTTTCCGCTGCCCTTACAGGGTTGCCGGCACGCCTAACGACATAGACGTGAATGTCGCGCCGACAGACGCCGCCACGCTGCGCACGCAATGGCCGTTCGGTGGGCTTATCGACGTGCCGCCGGACTATCTCGCCTCGATACCGCTACCGGTTTCACGCGAGGCCGGCCTCGCCGGCAATGTCACCATCACCTATGCGTCTGTGGCCGCGCCGCCGACTCTCGAGGACATGGTTACAGCGTTGGGCACACGCTGGTCCCGTTTCCGCGACGGCTTCCGCATGCCAGTCGTGAAGACGGTGCCGCGACGGCCAAGCTTCGGCATTGTGCAATATGTCGCCTGGAATCGGACCGAACGGCGTTCACCCGCACAACTCGACGCTGCCTTTGCCGTGTCCGATCCACTCAGCACCGCTTCCACCGAACTCGATCGCGGCCAGCGGTGAGCCAATGCGGAACTTCAGGTTCCCTGTTCGCGCGCTACGGCCTGCCAGCCGATATCGCGGCGGCAGAACCCGTCCGGCCAATCGATGCGGTCAAGCGCGGCATAGGCTCGTTTCTGTGCCTCGCCGACCGTGGCGCCTGATGCCGTCACGTTGAGGACGCGGCCGCCATTGGCAACCAGCGCGCCGCCATTGATGGCGGTACCGGCGTGGAAGATCTGGACGCCGTCGCTCGCCGCGTCTTCGACGCCGCGGATGACCGAGCCTTTTTCCGGCGTGCCGGGATAGCCTCTCGCCGCCATTACTACAGTGAGCGCGGCCTCGTCGCGCCAGCGCACGGAAGTATGCGCAAGCTGGCCGTCGGTCGCCGCATTGAGCAGGACCAGCAGATCATCCTTCAGCCGCATCATCAGCACTTGGCATTCCGGATCGCCGAAACGGGTGTTGTATTCGATCAACTTCGGTCCCTTGTCGGTGATCATCAGCCCGGCAAACAGCACGCCGGAGAACGGCGCGCCCAGTTCGGCCATGCCGCGCATGGTCGGCTCGATGATCTCGCGCATGGTGCGCTCGACCAGTTCCGGCGTCATCACCGGTGCCGGCGAATAGGCGCCCATGCCACCGGTGTTGGGACCGGTGTCGCCGTCGCCGACGCGCTTGTGGTCCTGCGCGGTACCGAAGGGCAGTGCGGTGGTGCCGTCGCAGAGGCAGAAGAAACTCGCCTCCTCGCCGGTCATGAACTCCTCGACCACAACTTCCGCGCCGGCGGCGCCGAAGGAACCGTCGAAGCAGGCATCGAGTGCTGCCTGTGCTTCACTGGGCGTCATGGCGACGGTGACGCCCTTGCCGGCAGCGAGCCCGTCGGCCTTGATGACGATCGGTGCTCCGGTCTTTTCGACATAGGCCTTGGCCGAGGCCAGGTCACTGAAACGGCCATAGGCGGCGGTCGGGATGTTGTAGCGGGCGCAGAGATCCTTGGTGAAACCTTTCGATCCTTCCAGCTGTGCGGCAGCCTTGGAGGGTCCGAAGACGCGAATGCCTTGCGCGCGCAGATCGTCGGCAATGCCGACGACCAGCGGCCCCTCCGGGCCGACCACGACGAGGTCGATTTTTTTCTCCCGGCAGAACGCGGCCACGGCGGCATGGTCGGCTAAATCCAGCTTCACCAGCTCAGCCTCGCTGCCGATGCCCGGATTGCCGGGAGCCGCATAGAGCTTTGTC
>NZ_RZOL01000329.1:0-7118 GCF_004022985.1 Mesorhizobium sp. M7A.F.Ca.ET.027.02.1.1
GGCTACAGCCTGACCTTCCTCGGCCGCAAGAACCGCAAACCGGCGGAAGACCTGCTTGGCCGCGGCGCCACGGAAGCATCGACCTCGCGCGATGTGGCGGCGGCATCTGATATCGTCTTCATCTGCGTCACCGGTTCGCGCGAGGTCGAAGCCATCATTCGCGGCCCCGGCGGCCTCAAGGAGGGCTTGAAAAAGGGCTCGGTCGTCGTCGACTGCTCGACCTCCGATCCGGTCTCGACGGTGGCGCTGGCAGCGGAACTCAAGGCGCTCGGAATCGATTTTGTCGACGCGCCGCTCAGCCGCACGCCGAAGGAAGCCTGGGAAGGCACGCTCGACGCCATGGTCGGCGCGCCGGACGCCCTCTTTGCCAGGGTGAAGCCGGTGATCGAAACCTGGGCCGGCCGCATCGTCCATATCGGCGACACCGGCGACGGCCATCGCATGAAGCTGCTCAACAATTTCATCTCGCTCGGCTACGCCGCGATCTATTCCGAGGCGCTGGCGCTGGCTGAGAAGGTCGGCATCTCGCCGCCACGCTTCGACAGCGTCATTCGCAATGGCCGCATGGATTGCGGCTTCTACCAGACCTTCATGCGCTGGACGCTGGAAGGTGACCGCGACGCGCACAAATTCACCATCGCCAATGCCTTCAAGGACCTGACCTATCTGGAATCGATGGCGGGTGCGGCCGGTATTGCCAATCCGCTCGGCAACGCCACCAAGAACTCCTTCGCCGGTGCCCATGCAACCGGGCCGGCCGAGCAATTCGTGCCGATGCTGGCAACGCATATCGCGGGGGTGAACGGTGTCGACCTGATGCCGATGAAGGATGGGAAGAAGCAGACCATTTAACCGATTGCCCAAGGCTGGCGCCGATCACCGCCTCCACCGCCCTATCCCATCGTCGGTATCTGCAAGCAGCTTGTGCACGGCGTTGCGCGCGGCGGCTGGGCGCTGCAGGCGGATGTTCTTTTCGATCGCCTCATGCAGCTTCTGCGCCTGGCGTTGATCGGCGACCTGCTGCGTCGTGAATGCGAAGAGATGGTCGACCGGTTTTCTCGGACAAACGGAACCGTTTGTCCGGAGATCATGGTCAAACAAAAGACGGTTTGATGGCCAACTCCCTGTTCAGCCTCGAGGGGCGGCTGGCGCTGGTGACTGGCTCCGGCCAGGGCATCGGCTTCGCGCTGGCTCGGGGCATGGCTGAACATGGGGCAAGCGTGGTGCTGAACGGCCGCGACGCCGCCAGGATCGGCGGTGCCGTCGAAAAGCTGCGCAATGCCGGCTTCAAGGCGCACGCCTCGACCTTCGACGTCACCGATTTTCAGGCGGTCAACGAGGACATTGCCCGCATCGAGGCCGAGATCGGCGCCATCGACATCCTCATCAACAATGCCGGCGTGCAGTTCCGCGCCCCGCTCGAGGACTTTCCCGAGGAGCAATGGGAGCGCCTGTTCAAGACCAATGTGTCGGGCGCCTTCCATGTCGGCAAGGCGGTCGCCCGCCACATGATCCCGCGCGGCAAGGGCAAGATCATCAACATCGGCTCGGTGCAGAGCGAACTGGCAAGGGGGAACATCGCACCATACACCGCGACCAAGGGCGCGATCCGTAACCTGACAAGGGGCATGTGCGCCGACTGGGCCAAACACGGCCTGCAGATCAATGCGATCGCGCCCGGCTATTTCCGCACCGAGATGAACCAGGCGCTGGTCGACAATCCGGAATTTTCCGCCTGGCTGGAAAAGCGCACGCCCGCCGGACGCTGGGGCGCTGTCGACGAGCTGATCGGCGCCGCCGTGTTCCTTGCGTCCGACGCATCGTCTTTCGTCAACGGCCATACACTGTATGTCGATGGCGGCATGACGGCTTCGGTTTGAGGGGCGTTCTTCCCTTGTGGGAGGAGAGGAAACCTATCGCTCAGTCTGAAAATCCGGCCGCATCGGCCGTCATTCGCCCTCGCCGCCCCCGCGCGTCTTGACGCGGCCCCGAACTCAGCCGCACAATCCCTGTTGCAGACGAAGGGAGGCCAGTCGTCTGCGGGAGGATATACCCATGACGGAAGCGATCAGGCTCTACTGGGGCCGGTTCGGACATGTATCTATCCTGAATGTCGCAAGCGACTTCGTCACCCATGCCCATGTCGAGGCCCATCTGATCATCTGGCTGGAAGGTACGGCCGGCGAAATGACCATCGGCCGCGAGACCGTCCGGCTTGGACCTGGAACGGCCGCCGGCATCAACTCCTTCCAGCCGCACAGCCATGTTCTGTCGCAAAACGGGACGCCCGGTCTGTTTCTCGCCTTCTACATCGATCCCGACTGGGCGCGGCGCCGCCGCGACCTGCCTTCGTCGGCACCGCTGTTTACACAAGCCGCGATCACGCTGGAACCATGGCTGCATCAGGCCGCCGCCAATCTGCTCGACCACCTCAGCGACAATGAGAGCGTCGACGATATCGCCAACTACGAGATCGAGCGTTTCATCGATAGCGTGCTCGACGCCGCCGACGCCTCGGCGCCGCAGGAGGCCCGTGTCCGCATCAACACCATGCAGGATTTCCGTGTCCGCAAGGCAATCCAGCTGATGAAGGCCAATGTCTGCGAGCGCATCTGCTTCGACGACGTGGCGCGCAGCGTCGGCCTGTCGCGACCGCATTTCTTCGCTTTGTTCAAGGAACAGACCAATCTGACGCCCAATGTCTACTGGAACACGCTGCGCATGGAGGAAGCGGTGCGGCAGCTGCAATGGTCGCGGGAGCCGCTGATCTCGGTCGCCTGCAATCTCGGCTTCACCACGCAGGGCAATTTCTCGCGTTTTTTCCGCGACCATGTCGGCGTGCCGCCGACGCTCTACCGCGAGGCCGCGCGGGCGATTGCCTGAGCCTGTCCTCGTTTAGTCAAGGTCGACTGTTTTTCAGACTCCTTGATACACGCTCAAGACGCATTGATAAGCGCCGCTGAAATGGCCGCCCTACCCTTGCACCGGATCGCTTTTGCAAGGGAACATTTGAATGGCCAAAGTCACCATATCCAGCGTCATCGACGCGCCGGTCGAAAAGGTCTGGGCGCGCATACGCGACTTCAACGGGCTGCCGGGCTGGCATCCGCGCATGGTGGAAAGCCACATTGAAGACGGCAAGGATGCCACCACGATCGGCTGCGTGCGCAATTTCCAGCTCGCCAGCGGCGCCCGCCTGCGCGAAAAGCTGCTCGACTTCTCCGATCAGAATTTCCTGGTCAGCTACTCCATCCTCGAGACGCCGCAGCCGCTGACCAACCACAAGGCGACCCTGCAGCTGCGGCGCGTCACCGATGGCGACCGCACCTACGCCGAATGGACCGCCAGCTTCGACGCCGCGCCCGAGGAGGCAGACAAGCTGGCCGAGGGCATGGGCGCCAATGTCTTTCAAGGCGGCTTCAACGCCCTGAAAAGCCATTTCGCCGGCCAGAGCTGACAGGAGCCAACCATGGCGCTGGCACTACAGACTTTTGCAACGGTGAAGGACGCTAGCGCGGCACTGAAAGCCCAGGGCACACGCTATCTCGGTGGCGGCACGCTGGTCGTCCGCGCGGCCAATGAAGGCGATGTTTCGGTTTCCGGCCTTGTCAGGTCGACCGAGCCGTCTTTGTCCACCATCGCCGTTGCCGGCGATAAAGTCCGCATCGGCGCTTCGGTGACGATGGCGGCGATCGCCAGCCATCCGGAGCTTGGCACGCTCGCCAAGGCCGCTCGCGCCGTCGGCGGCCCGGCCATCCGCAACATGGCGACCATCGGCGGCAATCTTTTTGCCCCGGCCCCCTATGGCGATTTCGCCGTTGCCCTGCTGGCGCTCGATGCGACGGTCGGCACCGATGACGGGCAAACGCCGATCGAGACTTTTCTGGCCAATCGGGACGGCAGCCGCGCCGTCGTCACTTCCGTAAGCTTCACGCTTCCGAAGGCCGACAGTTTCCGCTTCCTGAAAGTGTCGAGGGTCAAGCCCAAGGGTGTCTCTGTGCTCAGCATAGCCGCTGTTCTGGAACTGTCGTCGGATGGCACCGTGACCTCGGCGCGGATCGCGCTCGGCTGCATGGCGGATCGGCCAATGCGCGCCAGGGCGGCGGAAAAAGCGCTGATCGGCCGAACGCTGACCGCTGACGGCATCGCGCCGGCCTTGGCTGCGGCCGGCGATGGCATCTCGCCGATCACCGACCCGATCGCCAGCGCCTGGTATCGCGCCGAAGTCCTGCCGGTTCATCTCGGCCGGTTGCTGCTCGCTTAATATTCGTTCGGGGGCGCGCGTCTGTCCGCTGGTTCGGGCAGGCGCGCTGGGAGGAAAACATGGCAAAGGTTCCGGTTCAATTCACGCTCAATGGCTCGGAGAAGGCCGAATTCATCGACAGCGGCACGACGCTGCTGCACGCTCTGCGCGACAAGATCGGCGACACCTCGCCGAAAGGCGGCTGCCATCAAGGCACCTGCGGCGCCTGTTCGGTGATCATAGACGGCGAACTCAGGCTCTCCTGCCTGACGCTGGCCGAAACCTGCAATGGGGCGGCCATCAGCACGACTTCAGGGCTTTCGGAAAGCGGCGTGCTGCACCCGCTGCAACGCGCCTTCCTCGACACCTTCGCCACGCAATGCGGCTTCTGCACGCCGGGCATGATCATGGCGGCCAAGGTGCTGCTCGACCACACGCCCAACCCCAGCCGCGACGAGGTGGTCGAGGCGCTATCGGGCAACATCTGCCGTTGCACCGGCTACGAACCGATCATCCAGGCGGTGCTGACTGCCGCCCGCGCCAATTCGCAGAACGCGGCCTGAGGGGTCCAAAAGAATGGAACTGCGCAAGAACTACTTCGCCGATGTCCGCAAAGATGATCTGCACGAGATCGGCCAACCTCGGCCGCGCTCCGATTCACCCGGCCATGTCACCGGCAAGACCGCCTTTTTCGCCGACCGCAATTTCCCCGGCATGCTGCACCTGAAGATGGTGCGCAGCCCGCATCACCATGCCCGCATCCGCTCGATCGACACGTCGGAAGCGGAAAAGCATCCGGGTGTGGTGAAAATTCTGACCGCCAAGGATGTGCCGCACAATGTCTACACCATCCTGATCCTGATCCAGGTCGGGCCGGAGGACGAGACGGTGCTTGCCGACGGCAAGGTGCGCTGGAAGGGCGAGGCCGTAGTGGCGGTGCTGGCCGAAACCGAGCGTGCCGCGCAAGAGGCCGCAGCCAAGGTCAAGGTCGACTATGAGGTGCTGCCGGCCGTCTTCGATGTGGAAGAGGCGCTGAAACCCGGCGCACCGCTGGTCAACGAATATCACGGCCAGAATTATTATCTCTACGACAGCGGCGAGTGCCGCAAGGTGCGCTTCGGCGACGTCGAGGCGGGCTTCGCCGGCGCCGACCACATATTGGAGGAGAGCTACCAGTCCTCGCCGATCGAACATGCGCCGACCGAGACCACCGGCTGCGTGGTGGCACCCGAGGGCAATGACCGCTTCACCTGCTACACCAACACGCAGGCGATGTTCTTCACGCTCGACAACACCTCGATCATCCTGCAGATGCCGGGCAGCAAACTGCATTTCGTCGGCGGCACCGTCGGCGGCGGTTTTGGCGGCAAGGTCGACGTCATCGTCGAGCCGATCGCCATCCTCGGCGCAAAATTAACAGGACGACCAGTCTGTTTTATCTACAGCCGCGAGGAGGAGATGCAGATCTCGTCGCCACGCGCCGCTGAAAAGGTCGTCATCAAGGACGGCGTCATGAAGGACGGCCGCATCGTCGCGCGCAAGGTCACTGGCTACACCGATGCCGGCGCCTATTCGCGCCACTCGCCCTATGGCGCGCAGAAGGGCGCGGGGCACTATCCCGGCCCCTACACCATCCCGAACGTCTGGATCGACACCTACTGCGTCTACACCAACCGCACGCCCTCCTCCGCCATGCGCGGCTTCGGCGTCACCATCGGCGACTTCGCGCTGGAGGTGCAGATGGATAAGCTGGCGCGCCTGATCGGCATGGATCCGCTCGAATTCCGCTTCATCAACGCCTATCGCGACGGCGACATGAAGGCGCACCGCCAGCCGACCGAGGGCGCGGCGCTGATCGAGTGCATGCAGGAAGCCTCGCGCGCCGCCAACTGGCCGGTGGCGGAGAAATACATGGCGATGTCATCCTACGTGAAGGGAGCTTGAGATGGCGATCAGGCGTGGACGCGGCGTTGCCGCGATCAACTATCCCACCGGCATGAACCTCGGCGGCGACCCGACGCAGGCGCTGGTGCATTCGACGCCGACCGGCAATTTCATGGTGACGCTATCATCGGTCGATCTCGGCCAGGGCATGAAGCAGATCATGGCGCAGATCTGCGCCGAGACGATCGGCGTGCCGACCGACCGTGTCGTCGTCGACACCGCCGACACCGACACCGGCCCGCACTGCATGGGCACCTTCGCCTCGCGCGGCACGCACCGCGCCGGCAACGCCGTCATCCAGGCGGCAAGGGAAGCCCGCCAGGTGATGCTGGAAGTGGCGGCCGAGGAGTTGGAGGTGAATGCATCCGACCTCGAGACCGACGGCCAGGGCAACATCCTGGTCAAGGGCGCACCGCAAAAATCGATCTCGATCTTCGATGTCGCGCTGTCGGCACATTTCAAGCGCGGCCGCTCGATATCAGGCCGCGGCATGTTCCTGATCCCGCGCTCCTATCCCGAGAAAGAAACCGGCGCGATGAAGCCGTCGACCTGTTATGCCCATGCCTGCACGGTGGCCGAGGTCGAGGTCGACGACGAGACCGGCGAGGTGACCGTGCTGACAGTCAAGAACGTCTTCGAGATCGGCCGCGCGCTCAACCCAAAGATGGTCGAACAGCAGCTGGTCGGCGGCTCCTGGATGGGCATCAGCCATGCGCTCTATGAGACGACCGAGCCCTATTATCCCAACCGCGACCATGGCGGCACCGACTTCAACCAGTATCTGATGCCCGGCCCCGGCGACCTCGCCGAGACCGAGATCATCGTGCTGGAGCGTCCCTCGGCGGACGGACCTTATGGCGCCAAGGGGCCTGGCGAAATGTGCGCCAATCCGCAGATCCCGGCGGTCGCCAATGCCGGCTTCGACGCCGTC
>NZ_RZOL01000032.1:0-28911 GCF_004022985.1 Mesorhizobium sp. M7A.F.Ca.ET.027.02.1.1
GATGGTGTTCATCGCCGCGATCGGCGCACCCGAGGCGAGCAGCGCCTCGTTGACGGCGATCTCGTCGGCCAGCGTCAGGCTGCCGGCCGGCGACGGCAACAGCGCCGAGCCACCGCCGGAAATCAGCGCCACCACCAGATCATCCTCAGTCAGACCCTGGACCTTGGCGAGCAGGCGCCGCGAGGCTTCCAGACCGGCAGCGTCCGGCACCGGATGCGCCGCCTCGATGATCTCGATGCGCTCGCAGGTCGCGCCATAGCCATAGCGGGTGACGACCAGCCCATCGATGAGGCCGTCCCACACTTTCTCGAACGCTGCCGCCATCTGCGCCGAGCCTTTGCCCGCGCCGATGACGATGGTACGGCCCTTTGGCTTGGCGGGCAGATGATCCCGGATGGTTCGTTCCGGGTCGGCGGCGGCGATGGCGGCGTTGAAGACGGAGGTCAGGAAGGCCTTGGGATCGAGCACGGTCATTCGGCGTCCCGAGGCAATGCCAGGCCGCGCTTGTCGACGCCCAAATGATCGCACAGCGCATCTACGACGACGCCGTGATCCTCGCGCTCCGGCAGTCCGGAGACGGCGATCACCCCGATGACGCCGGCGCCCTTGACGGCCACCGGAAAGCCACCGCCGGCCAGCACGTAGTCGGCAATATCCAGCCCTTCGCCGATCTTGAAGCTGCGGTCGGGGCGCTGCTGTTCCAACACCATGCGATAGGTGCTTCTCAGGAACCGTTTGACCACATTGATCTTGCGCCGCGCCCAGTCGGGATTGGAAGCATTCGAGCCCGGCAGCGCGGCATAGAACAGCGGCCGGTCGAAGGTCCGGATATCGACGATGATTGGCAGGTTCCCGGCCAAAGCCCTATCGCGAATCGCGGTACCGATCTCAAAGGCAATGGCCTCGTCGAACTCCGAAAAGACGAGCGTGGCTTCCTGTCTTTTAATAGTCTCGATGTCGTCGGCCACTGTCTCGCTCCCGATGTCGTTGTTGGCTTTCGCCGACTATCGCGGCGTGGTCAAGACGTCAGCGGTCAGGCGCGCCCATCTGCTAGGACTATGTCCAGCGCCGCCTCGGCATGAAGTTGGGTGACGTCGAAAGCTGGCAACGGATAGTCGTCCAAAGCGGTCAACAGCGGAAGCTCGGTGCAACCTAAGATCACCGCCTGCGCGCCGCGCGCCTGGAGGTCCAATGCCATATCCATCAGCGCAGCCCTTGAGTCCTGCTTCACGATGCCCAACGTCAGCTCATCGATGATGATACTGTGCAAGGCTTCACGTTGTTGCTGCGGCGGTGTGAGGACTTCGAGGCCATGACGCTGGCGCAGACGTCCCGAGAAGAAATCCTGCTCCATCGTATATCGCGTTCCCAACAGCCCCACACGCGCGAAGCCCCGTAACTGAATGGCCTGCGCTGTGGCATCGGCGACATGCAGCAGTGGGACGGAAAGCTGAGCCTCCACTTGGTCGGCCACACGGTGTGCGGTGACTGAGGTGAGCATCACTAAATCGGCGCCGGCCCTTTCCAGGTTTCGCGCCGCTTCGGCTACCGTTTCAGCGAGATCATCCCAGCGTCCGAGCGCGGCCATCTCGTTCAGTTCGTCGAAATCCAACGTGAACAGGACCGACCTGGCATTGTGATGTCCGCCGAGGCGCCGATGCGCGGCCTGATTGAGCAGCCGATAGTAAATCGCGCTCGATTCCGAACTCATCCCGCCTACCATACCGATGAGTTTATTCTGACGGACGGTCATCGACGGGGCTCCCCTCGCACCTGCCGCTGCACTATAGCAGATCGCTCTTCGCTGCGCGCCCCGCGACATAGACCTCGCGCACGGTGCGGTCGTCGCCAAGCGTCTGCAGGAGAAACAGTTCCTGCGCCAGCGTCTCGACCGTTTCCATCCTGAGTCGCATCGCCGGCGTCGCCCTGGCGTCCAGCACGACGATGTCGGCATCGGTGCCCTCGTCCAGCGTGCCTATCTTTTCCGCCACCGACAGCGCCTCGGCATTGCCACGCGTCATCTGCCAGAAGGACTGGAACGGGTTGAGCTTCTCGCCGTTCAGCGCGATCACCTTGTAGCCTTCGTTCATGGTGCGCAGCATGGAGTAGTTGGTGCCGCCGCCGACATCGGTGGCGGCGGCGATGCGGATCGGCTTTTCGCGACGACGAAAGCGCTGATAGTCGAACAGGCCGGACCCAAGGAACAGGTTGGAGGTCGGACAGAACACCGCCACCGAGCCACTGTCGGAAAGCGCATTCGCTTCGCGCTCCGAGAGATGGATGCAGTGCCCGAACAGGCTCTTTTTGCCCAACAGCCCGTAGTGCTCGTAAACGTCGGTATAGTCACGCGACCACGGATAGAGTTGCTGCGTGAAGGCGATTTCGGCGTGGTTTTCCGACAGATGCGTCTGCATGTGCAGATCGGGATATTCCCGGCACAGCGCGCCCGCCATCTCCATCTGCTCCGGCGACGAGGTGATGGCGAAGCGCGGCGTGATGGCGTAGTGCTGCCGTCCTTTGCCATGCCATTCCTTGATCAGCGCCTTCGTGTCGTCATAACCGGATTGTGGTGTGTCGAGCACGCCGTCGGGCGCGTTGCGGTCCATCATCACCTTGCCGGCGATGTTGAGCATGTTGCGGTCATGCGACTCGGCGAAAAACGCATCGGCCGAAGCCTTGTGCACCGAACAGTAGGCGGCAACCGTCGTGGTGCCATGGCGCACCATTTCGTCGAGGAACAGCCGCGCGATGCGGCGGCCGTGCTGGGCATTGGTGAACTTCGTCTCTTCCGGGAACGTGTAGGTGTTCAGCCAATCGAGCAGTTCTGCGCCATAGGACGCAATGATCTGCATCTGCGGAAAATGCGCATGGGCATCGATGAAGCCCGGCAACAGCAGATGCGGCCGGTGGTCGATTTTTTTCGCTACCTCGCCGGCTTGCTTTTCAACATCGGCATAGGTGCCCGCAGCGACGATCCGGCCGTCGCGGATCAGCAGGCCGCCGTCCTCCTCGTAGCGCCAGGCGGAATGATCGTCGATGGTTTGCGGCCAGCGCACAAAGGACAGCGTACGGCCACGCAGAAGTGTCGAGGTCATGCTATCTCCCCGCGCCTTCGAACCAGGCCACCAGCAGCGCCCTTTCCTTGTCGGTAATCTGGCTGACGTTGGCGGGCGGCATGGCGTGGCTGCGGCCGGCCTGCAGATAGATCTCTCGGGCGTGATTGGCGATGTCGGCATCGGTGTCGAGCATCACGCCCTTCGGTGCATGATAGATGCCCTCATAGACCGGCTCCGCCGCATGGCACATCGAGCAGCGGCCGAGCACGGTGTCGCGTACGGCCGGGAAATGCACTGAAGCGACATAGATCTGCGCCGCCGCCGATTCCTTGGGTTCGCCGGTCAGCACCTTCGGCGCGGTCGACAGCCAGATGATGACAATGAACAGGACGAGTGCCGCCATCCAGGTCCAGGTCGGGTTGCCCTTGCGGGCATGGACCGAGTTGAAATAGTGCCGGATCAGCACGCCGATGATGAACACCAGCGAGGCGATGATCCAGTTGAACTCAGTGCCGAACGCCAGCGGATAGTGGTTCGACAGCATCAGGAACAGCACCGGCAGCGTCAGATAATTGTTGTGAAGCGAACGCTGCTTGGCGATCTTGCCATATTTCGGATCGGGCTTGCGGCCGGCGATGAGGTCGGCGACAACGATCTTCTGGTTTGGGATGATAACCATGAAGACATTGGCCGACATGATCGTGGCGGTGATGGCGCCCAGATGCAGGAAGGCGGCGCGGCCGGTGAACAGGTGCGTCAGCCCCCAGGCGATGAACACCAGCACGCAGTAGAGCACCAGCATCAGGCCGGTATCGCTTTTTCCCAGCGGCGAGCGGCACAGCAGATCATAGACCACCCAGCCGACGCCGATCGTTGCCAGCGACAGCAGGATGCCTGTAGGCGCCGACATCGGCAGCACGTTGGGATCGATCAGGAACAGATCGGCTCCGGCGTAGTAGACGACGCACAGCATGGCGAAGCCGGACAGCCAGGTGGCGTAGGATTCCCATTTGAACCAGGTCAGGTGTTCCGGCATTTCGGCTGGTGCCACGAGATATTTCTGGATGTGGTAGAAGCCGCCGCCATGCACCTGCCATTCCTCGCCGAAGGCGCCGACGGGCATGCCGGGACGCTGGCGCAGGCCGAGGTCGAGCGCGACGAAGTAGAAGGACGAGCCGATCCAGGCGATGCCGGTGATGACGTGCAGCCAGCGCACGGCAAAACTCAGCCAGTCCCAGAAAATCGCGAAATCCATCATTGAAATCGTCCCTGCCGATTGGGCGACTTTACGGGTTGGAGCGCAAACGGAAAGAGGCGAGGTGCACGATGACTTTCAAAAAAAAATGGAAAATACTAGGGTAGTCACACGCAGCAGGATGGGAGCCGCCCGAAGGCGGCCTCAGGAAAGCCACGAAACCGCATGGCCTATCTCGACAACATTGCCGTCTTCGTTCGCGTGGTCGAACTCGGCAATCTGTCGGCGGCCGGGCGCGACATGCGGATTTCGCCGGCGGTCGCCTCCAACCGCATCAAGGAGTTGGAGAAGCACCTGGGCGTGCGTCTGTTCAACCGCACGACGCGGCAATTGATGCCGACCGAGCATGGCACGGTTTTTTACGGGGGCGCAAAGCAGGTGCTGGAGGCGATCACCGAAGCGGAAGCCGCGGTCTCGGCGCTTTCCGGTCAGCCGCGCGGCACCATCCGCGTCACCGCCCCCTTGGGCCTCGGCCGTCGGTTGGTGGCCTCGGGCATTCCCGATTTTCACGACAGATACCCAGACATCGAGGTGAGGCTGAGGCTTTCGGATCACAATGTCGACATCATGAAGGAAGGCATCGACGTCGCCTTCCGGCTCGGCATCATCGAAGATTCCAGCCTCAGGATGCGCGGCATCATGGAATGCGAGCGCGTGCTGGTGGCGGCGCCGAAATATCTCGAGGCGCGCGGCGAACCGATCGAGCCGCAGGAACTGATCGGCAAGAAGCACGACTGCCTGATGCTGCGTTATTCCGGCGCGCGCGAATATGTGTGGACGCTGCAGACCCCCACGGGCCCGCAGAAGTTCGAGGTACACGGACCCTACGACACCGACGACGGCGACGTGCTGACCGGCTGGGCGCTTTCAGGCCGCGGCATCATCAACAAGCCGCGCTTTGAGGTCGAGCCGTTCATCCGCGACCGGCGGCTGAAGGTGATCCTGAGCAGCACGCCGCCGACACCGGTGCAGTTCGCCGCCGTCTATCCGCACAAGAAGCTGCAGGATCCAAAAGTGCGGCTGCTGCTCGACTTCATGGCCGAGCGCTGCCAGCGACTGATCAACGATCTGCTAGCTGGGAAATAATGCTGGCCTCCACGTGACCGGCGGTTGACCCAGCGCCACCGGTTGCCATCCCCTGAAGTGGCGAACATAGTTCGGGTGGTATTTCGTCTCGCAGGCACCATCGATGGACAGCGGCGCCACAATGCATCTTGCCGTTTCGCTGTTTCCGGGGATCGCCGATCCATCGCCGGAACCGGGATTCAGCCGCCTGACTGGTTTCGTGCAAAAGGCCGAAGCAGCGGGCCTGGACATGGTGCTGCTTGCCGATTCCGCACCGGCGTCCGGCGGCGGTGCCGCGAACAGCCCGATGCCCTTCGAAGCGACCACTTTGCTGGCCGCATTGGCGACTGTCACAAGCAGGATCGGGCTCGTCGCCGCGGCATCGACCGTCGCCCACCAGCCATACAATCTGGCGCGCCGTTTCGCCTCGCTCGACATTATCAGCCATGGCCGCAGTGGCTGGAACGCAACCATGACGCAAGCGCCACGGCAAGCAGCCAATTTCAGCCGGCCCGGGGGATTTTCGCCCGACGATTTCCGCCGTCGCAGTGAGGAATGTATCGGCATCGTGCAAGGTCTGTGGCGGGGCTGGGATGCGGACGCGCTGCTGTTCGACCAGAGCGGCGGCCGCTTCCATGACCCCGAAAAGATGCATTTGCTCGACCATACGGGCGAGTTCTTTTCCGTGCGCGGACCGCTGAACGTCGCACGCTCGCCGCAAGATACGCCAGTGCTCGTCTTGTCGGGCTTGAGCGAAGCCGACCTGGATATTGCCGCCCGCATCGCCGATGTCATCCTGCTGGATGACGGACCGGTGGAGGGCGCGACAGGACGCTATGACGATATCAGGCGCCGTGTCGCAGCCTGTGGACGCGACCCGGATGCCGTCAAGGTGCTGACGAACGTCGCGCCTACCGCCGATAGTAAGCCGGCTGCCGTCGCCGAGAGGCTGGAAGAGGAATTCCGGGCTAAAAGCTGCGACGGGTTCAACATCCTGATGCCGGCACAGCTTTCAGCGCTCGACGATTTCGTCGATCTGGTTTTGCCGGAACTGAGGCAGCGTGGCCTGTTTCGAGAGAACTATCGCGGCACGACGTTGCGCTCGCATCTGGGGCTTGCCGGCGGAGGTGACCGATGACCGCTCGCCAGATCAAGCTCGGCGCCTTCCTGTGGGCGACAGGCCACCACATCGCGGCCTGGCGCCATCCCAAGGCACACGTCACCGCCGGCACTGACATCGACCATTACATCGCGCTGGCGCGCACGGCGGAAGCGGCGAAGTTCGACATGATCTTCTGCGAAGATGCCGCAGGCCTGCGCGAAGCCAATGTCGGCATTGCCAGCCAGACTTCGCGCTCGATCGGCTTCGAGCCGATCAGCCTGCTTTCGGCGCTCGCCGTCCAGACCAGCCGCATCGGCCTCGTCTCGACAGCCTCGACAAGCTACAACGAGCCCTATGGCCTGGCGCGAGCCTTCCTGTCGCTCGACCATCTGAGCGGCGGCAGGGCCGGCTGGAACCTGGTCACCTCGGCCAGCCCCGTCGAGGCCGCCAATTTCGGCTCGACCGGCCTCAAGCCCCATGCCGATCGCTATGAGCGCGCGCGCGAATTCGCCGAGGTGGTAACCGGGCTCTGGAACGGCAAGCTCGATGGCGCTTCTGGATCCGGACATGACGGCCAGAGCTTTTCGGTTCGCGACCCGCTCGATCTGCCGCGTTCGCCGCAGGGCGCGCCGGTGATGGTCCAGGCCGGCGCCTCGGATGTCGGCCGCGACCTTGCCGCCCGCACCGCCGATGTGGTGTTCACCGCGGCGCAGACCTTCGAGGAAGCGAAGGCCTTTTACGACGACCTCAAGGGACGTCTGGCGGCCTACGGGCGCGAGCCTGACGACATCAAGATCATGCCGGGCGTCGCGCCAGTGGTGGCGGAGACCGAAGCGGAGGCCCGTGAAAAATATGAGGAATTGCAGGCACTGATCCCCGACGATGTCGGCGTTGCGCTTCTGTCCAGCTATCTCAGCATCTCCGATCTGTGGCGCTATCCGATCGACGGGCCGCTGCCGGATCTGCCGGAGAGCGAGGGGATGAAAAGTCGGCAAGCGCTGGTCATCGAGCAATCGCGCCGCGACGGCCTCTCTATCCGCGAGCTTGCCCGGCATTTCGCCGGCGCGCGTGGCCATTGGCGCATCGTCGGCACGGCGGCCCAGGTTGCCGATGAGTTGCAGGCGCGGTTCGAAGGCGGTGCCGCCGACGGCTTCAACGTCATGCCCTCTTATTTCCCCGGCGAACTCAATGCCTTTGCGATGCTCGTCGTGCCGGAACTGCAGCGGCGCGGCCTGTTCCGCACGGAGTACGAGGGCCGCACATTGCGCGACCAACTGGGTTTGAAACAGCCGGTTTAGCTGTGGCGCAGCCTAGCCTGCCATCACCCTGCCATGCGGAATTTGATGGTCGGCACTTGAGGTTGCGTTGTGACTGACCAGCGCTGTCATGATCTCGGCCGCCGCCAGCGCCGCGATGACCTGCGGGCGCTTGTCCTTGACGGTGTCGCCGCCGATTGGCGAGACGAGGCGGGCAAACTCGGCTTGACTGCCATCCGCCGATTTCAGGAACCAGTTCCTGAACGTCGCTTTCTTGGTCTTCGAGCCGATCATGCCGACATAGGCGGCATCGTCGCGTTTCAGCGCCTCGGCGACGATCAGGAAATCCAGCGCATGGTCGTGGGTCAGGATGGCGAAGGCAGTGCCGGCGGGAGCATCGCGCACCATCGCCTCGGGCATCGGCGTCAGCCGCATCTCTACGGTTTCCGGCATGCCTTCCAGTGCTTCGGCGCGCGTCTCGATGACGACGCCGTGCACGGGAAGAAGTGCGATCGTCGACGCCAGCGCCTGGCCGACATGGCCGCCACCGAAGATGTAGACATGCGGCAAGTGAGCCTCCTCAGCTTCCGCAGCCGCAACCAGATCGGCGGCAAGGGCTGCATCGGCGAGCCGGATCAGCACTTCGACGCGCCCGCCGCAGCATTGGCCGATTTCCGGGCCTAGCGGGACGTCCAGGGTAGCGCAGACTTTGTCAACCTCGATGCGGGTTCCCCTCCCCCTCGAGGGGAGGGTGGCGGCGAAGCTGCCGGGTGGGGTCGGATCGACCGGGCTCAACGCCCTGGCGGTGCCTTCTGATAGGACCCCCTCTGTCGGCTTCGCCGACATCTCCCCCTCAAGGGGGGAGAAGAGCATCTGCCTGGCCTTGTCGATTGCCATGTATTCGAGCTGACCGCCGCCGATCGTGCCAAAGATCGCCGCCCGCGAGACGAGCATAAATGCGCCCTTCTCGCGTGGCGTCGAACCTTTTGTGCCAGCCACTTCGACCAGGGCAATCCGGTCGGCGCTGGCGAGAAAGGCTTTCAGGCTTTGCACTTTCGAGTTCATGGTTCGCATTCCCGTGCGGGAAATATAGGTTTTTTCGGCCCGGATTGCACGCATTGCCGACCCCCTGGGCCGGATTCAGGCGCCGGCCTCTTTCTTCAGCCGCTCGATCGCCATCAGCACGCGTTCCGGTGTGGCGGGGGCATCGAGGCGCGGGCAAATCTTGTTGTCGGCGACACTGGCCACCGCATCCGACAGCGCATGCAGCACCGACATGCCGAGCGGGAACGGCGGCTCGCCGACCGCCTTGGAGCGGTGGATGGTCGGCTCGCCCGCTTCCGGCCAGTCGGCCAAGGTGACGTTGAAGATCTTCGGCCGATCGGAGGCGAGCGGGATCTTGTAGGTCGACGGCGCATGCGTGCGAAGCCGGCCCTTGGCGTCCCACCACAGTTCTTCCGTCGTCAGCCAGCCCATGCCCTGGATGAAGCCGCCCTCGATCTGGCCGATGTCGATGGCTCGGTTCAGCGAGCGCCCGCAGTCATGGAGAATATCGGTACGCTCGACCATGTATTCTCCGGTCAGCGTGTCGACCGAAACTTCCGAACACGAGGCGCCATAAGCGAAATAATAGAAGGGGCGGCCCTCACCCTTGTCGCGGTTCCAGTGGATTTTCGGCGTCTTGTAGAACCCCGCCGCCGACAGCTGGATGCGCGCCATATAGGCCTGCTTGACGAGGTCGGCGAAGGCAATTTCCTGGTTGCCAATGCGCACCCGGTTGGGCAGGAACAGCACCTGATCGCGCGGCACCTGGTATTTTTCGGCGGCGAAATCGGTCAGCCGATCCTTGATCTGGCGCGCGCCATTCTGCGCCGCCATGCCGTTGAGGTCGGAGCCGGACGACGCCGCCGTGGCCGAGGTGTTCGGCACCTTGCCGGTGGTGGTCGCGGTGATCTTGACCTGGTCGAGGTCGATCTGGAACTCTTCCGCCACCACCTGCGCCACCTTGACGTAGAGGCCCTGCCCCATCTCGGTCCCGCCATGGTTCAGATGCACCGAACCGTCGGTGTAGACATGCACCAGCGCGCCGGCCTGGTTGTAGTGGGTGGCGGTGAACGAGATGCCGAACTTGACCGGTGTCAGCGCCAGGCCGCGCTTGATGAAACGGCTGTTGGCGTTGAAGGCCGATATCTCACGCCGCCGCCGCGCATAGCTGGCGCTTTCCTCCAACTCGGCGACGATGCGCTGGATGATGTTGTCCTCGACCGTCTGGTGGTAGGGCGTGATGTTGCGGCCCCCCTCGCTATCACCACTGGTGCCGTAGAAATTCTTTTTGCGGATTTCGAGTGGATCCTTGCCGACGGCAAAGGCCACCTCGTCGATGACGCGCTCGGCGCCGACCATGCCTTGCGGGCCACCGAAACCCCGAAACGCGGTGTTCGACACGGTGTTGGTGTAGAGCGGCGCCGACTGGGCATGCACCGCTGGCCAGAAATAGGTGTTGTCGCAGTGGAACAGCGCGCGATCGGTCACCGGGCCGGAAAGGTCCGACGAAAAACCGCAGCGCGCCGCGAACATGAAATCGACGCCGAGGATATTGCCCTCGTCATCGAAGCCGACTTCGTAGTCGACGAGGAAATCATGACGCTTGCCGGTGGCGATCATGTCGTCGTCGCGGTCGGGCCGGATCTTGACGGCGCGATGGTGTTTCTTCGCGGCGATCGCGGCCAATGCAGCAAACTGGTTGCCCTGCGTTTCCTTGCCGCCGAAGCCGCCGCCCATGCGGCGGATTTCCACCGTGATGGCGTTGCTCGGCACGCCAAGCGCATGGCTGACCATATGCTGGACTTCGCTCGGATGCTGGGTCGAGGAATAGATGGTGACGTCCTGATCCTCGCCGGGCACTGCCATGGCGATATGGCCTTCGAGGTAGAAGTGTTCCTGGCCGCCGATGCGCATTTTTCCCTTCAACCGGCGCGGCGCCTGACGGATCGCTGTAGCGGCATCGCCGCGCTTCAGCGTGAGAGGCGGCGTGACGAGCTTGTCCTTCTTCGGGTCAAGCGCGCCGATGTCGGTGACGAAGGGCAATTCCCTGTATTCGACCTTGGCCAGTCGCGTCGCGCGACGCGCCTGCTCGCGCGTCTCGGCAATGACGCAGAAGATTGGCTGGCCGTAGAATTGCACCTTGCCGTCGGCCAGCACCGGCTCGTCGTGACGGCCAGTCGGCGAAATATCGTTCTCGCCGGGCACGTCACTGGCCGTCAGCACGTCGACAACGCCGGGCGCTGTACGCACCGCCGAGAGATCCATGCTGGCGATCGTGGCATGCGTGGCGGTGGAAAGCCCGAGGCAGCCATGCAGCGTGCCGGCCGGTTCCGGCATGTCGTCGATATAGACGGCGGTGCCACTGACATGCTTGTGGGCGGAGTCGTGACGCTGATCGGTGGCAACGCCGCCGGCGATCTTTTCAGCCTTGAGGTTGGGGGCAGCGTGCTTGTTCATCATGCGCGCCCTTTCCCTTCTCCCCGTTCACGGGGAGAAGGTGGCCCGAAGGGTCGGATGAGGGGCAGCGCCGACGTCGACAGCCTTGCAGACAAAGATCGACGACGGCGCCGCCCCTCATCTGCCTGCCGGCATCTTCTCCCCGTGAACGGGGAGAAGGACGCTACTCGCGACCGTTCGGCTGTTTGTTCACTGGCATTGGTGCTCATCATGCCGCCTCGTTGCGTGACACTTGGAATGGTGCCCGGGTATCCGTGGTCTCGGCGAAGAAGCGCAACAAAAGGTTGCGCGCTGCCAGGGCGCGATACTCGGCCGAGGCCCGCATGTCGGTCAGAGGGGTGAAATCCCTGTCATATTCGGCCATCGCTGCCTCAACCGTCTGTTCGGTCCACGGCTTGCCGAGCAGCGCTTTTTCGACAGAAGACGCCCGCTTCGGCGTCGCCGCCATACCGCCATAGGCGATGCGCACCTCCGCCACCGTGCCGTCTTTAGCAAGCGTCAGGAAAAAGGCGCCGAGGGCTGCGGTAATGTCTTCGTCGCGGCGCTTGGTGATTTTGTGGACGGCGAATTTCGTGCCCCTGGCCGGAACCGGAACGTGCACGGCCTCGACGAATTCGCCCGGTTGCCGGTCCTGTTTGCCATAGGCAATGAAGAAGGTTTCCAGCGGAATCGAGCGCCGCTTCTTGCCCTTGCGCAGGGTGAGACTTGCGCCAAGCGCGATCAAGGGCGGCGGCGTGTCGCCGATCGGCGAGCCGTTGGCGATGTTGCCGCCGATGGTGCCCATGTTGCGCACCTGTTCGCCGCCGATGCGATCGAACAACGGCCCCAGCGCCGGGATACGCTTCGCCAATGTCGCGAAGGCATCAGTGTAGGTGACGCCCGCGCCGATCGAAATGACGCCGTTGTCTTCCGAGATGGTGCAAAGTCCGTCGAGATTGCCGATGAAAATGGCCGGCGAAATATCGCGCATGTGCTTGGTCACCCAGAGGCCGACATCGGTCGAGCCGGCAACGATGGTGGCGTTGGGGTCCTTGTCCAGCACGGCGGCGAAATCATCGACGTTGGCCGGCACGACCAGCCGCGCCTTGGCCGAACCGATCTCGACCCGGGCGCCGTCATGCAGGGCCTCGAGCCTCTCGGTGATCGCCTTGCGCTCCGCGGCCAGCGGATCCTCCGCCGCCTTACCGTAGCTGGAAATGGCATGCGCCGCGCGGATGATCGCCTCGTAGCCGGTGCAGCGGCAGAGATTGCCTTGCAAGGCCTTTTCGATATCCGCGTTCGACGGATTCGATGACTTCATCCACAGGCCATAGAGCGACATGACGAAGCCCGGCGTGCAGAAGCCGCATTGCGAGCCGTGGAAATCGACCATCGCCTGCTGCACCGGATGCAGTTGGCCTGATACGCCGCGCAGATGCTCGACGGTCACGACATGGGTGGCGTCCAACGAGCCGAGGAAACGGATGCAGGCATTGACGCTTTCATAGACCAGCCCGCCGGCCGAGAGCTTGCCGACCAACACGGTGCAGGCGCCGCAATCACCCTCGGCGCAGCCTTCCTTGGTGCCGCGCAGCGACCGCTCTAGCCGCAGCCAGTCGAGCAGGGTCGCGTCTGACGCCACCGACGAAAGCGCGACGTCCCTGCCGTTGAGGATGAAGCGGATTTCTTTGCGGATGCTGATTTTGGCCATGCCTCAGCTCCCCCTGTATGTCGAGTAGCCGTAAGGCGAGACCAGCAGTGGCACATGATAGTGCACGGGCTCGGCCATGCCGAAGCGGATCGGTATCACATCGAGAAAGGCCGGTTTCGGCAGGCTCAACCCCTGCTGGCGCAAATAGTCGCCGGCGGCGAAGACCAGTTCGTATTCGCCGGTGCGGAACTCCGCGCCGGCGAGCAGCGGCCTGTCGCAACGGCCGTCGGCATTGGTGACAACGGTCTTCAAATGTGTCCGTGCCTTGCCGTCGAGGTGATAAAGCGCGATCGACAGTCCCGCCGCCGGTTTGCCGGTCGCCGTGTCGAGGACATGGGTCGTCAGACGCCCGCCATCGGCATTCGACGTTTCTGCCATTGGCCGCCTCCATTTCCGGTACGAGCGAATTGGCCCGGTACGATCAAGTATCAACAGTGAATTGTGCGCCAATTAAAGGCGATGCATAAGTCCCGGTCGAGCGGAGTGCGACAAAAACACTTTCAAAAATTTTCGGGGGAATGCGAGAAGCACCCTTTCGATATCCTGATCATACTTCGGGCCGTGCCCGGCGGGAGGGACGATGCGTTACTGCAGAGACATGCGCGGCTATGGAGCCAATCCGCCGGACCCGAAATGGCCTGGCGGGGCACATGTCGCCGTGCAGTTCGTCGTCAACTACGAGGAAGGCGGCGAGAACTGCGTGCTGCATGGCGACAAGGCGTCTGAAGCCTTCCTGTCGGAAATCGTCGGCGCGGCACCCTGGATGGGCCAGCGTCACTGGAACATGGAATCCATCTACGAATACGGTGCCCGCGCCGGCTTTTGGCGGCTGCTGCGGCTGTTCACCGAGTCGCAAGTGCCGATCACCTGCTACGGCGTCGCCACCGCACTCGCCCGTTCGCCGGATCAGGTGGCGGCCATGCAGGAAGCCGGCTGGGAGATCGCCTCGCACGGGCTGAGATGGATCGACTACCGCG
Organism: Mesorhizobium sp. M7A.F.Ca.ET.027.02.1.1; assembly: GCF_004022985.1. Lineage (NCBI taxonomy): Bacteria > Pseudomonadati > Pseudomonadota > Alphaproteobacteria > Hyphomicrobiales > Phyllobacteriaceae > Mesorhizobium > Mesorhizobium sp. M7A.F.Ca.ET.027.02.1.1. The sequence continues at coordinate 13,903 of NZ_RZOL01000032.1, forward strand.
ACCACAGCGCCGAGGATGAGCGCCGCGACCTCGAGGCGGCGATCAAGCTGCATTACGAAGTGACCGGCGCGCGCCCGACCGGCTGGTATACGGGTCGCACATCGATCAACACAGTGCGGATTGTGGCGGAAGAAGGCGGTTTCGACTATGTATCGGACACCTATGACGACGAGCTGCCCTACTGGTTCGAGCATGAGGGCGGCGCGCAGCTCATCATTCCCTATACGCTCGACGCCAACGACATGCGCTTCGCCACGCCGCAGGGCTTCAACTCGGGCGACCAGTTCTTTGCCTATTTGAAGGACAGCTTCGATACGCTCTATGCCGAGGGCAAGGCCGGCCGGCCGCGCATGATGAACATTGGCCTGCATTGCCGCCTCGTCGGGCGGCCGGGCCGGGTGGCGGCGCTGAAGCGCTTCGTCGATTATGTGAAGTCGCACGACAAGGTCTGGCTGGCGCGGCGCATCGACATCGCCAAGCACTGGCAAGAGGTCAATCCTTATCAACCGGCGGCGCTCAGCCCATCGAAGATGGAATTCGAGACCTTCGTTCATACCTTCGGCGGCGTGTTCGAGCATTCGCCCTGGATCGCCGAACGCGCCTACGAATTGGAACTGGGCCCGGCGCATGACACTTCAGGCGGCCTGCACAACGCGCTTTGCCGTGTCTTCCGGTCCGCCAGCGAGACCGAGCGGCTTTCGGTGCTCAACGCCCATCCCGACCTTGCCGGCAAGCTGGCCAAGGCCAAACGGCTGACGGCGGAATCGACCAGGGAACAGGCCTCGGCCGGCCTCGACGCGCTGACCGACAAGGAGCGCGAACTGTTTTCCAAGCTGAACGCCGCCTACGTCACCACCTTCGGCTTTCCCTTCATCATCGCGGTGAAGGGCAAGACGAGGCAAGAAATCCTGGCGGAGTTCGAGGCGCGCATCGGCAACAGCCGCGGCGTCGAATTCGAGACCGCCTGCAAACAGGTCGAGCGCATCGCACTGCTCCGCCTCAAGGACATGCTTCCACAATAGGTTTGAACCCATGGATACGATCAGAATGCCCGAGCGAACCTATTACGCACCACATGGCGGCCACCCCGGCCAGAGCGAGCTTCTGACCGGCCGCGCCGTCTTCACCGAGGCCTATGCCGTCATTCCTCGGGGTGTGATGCAGGACATCGTGACCAGTGCGTTGCCGTTCTGGGACGAGACCCGCGTCTGGATCTTGTCGCGACCACTGTCCGGTTTTGCCGAGACGTTCTCGCAATACATTGTCGAGGTCGCGCCCGGCGGCGGCAGCGACCGGCCGGAACCCGATGCCGGCGCCGAAGGCGCGCTGTTCGTGGTCGAAGGCGAACTGACGGTTCTGCTGGCCGGCAAGAAGCATGTCTTGCGGCCCGGCGGCTTTGCCTTCCTGCCGCCTGCCAGCGGCTGGACGGTCCGCAACGAAAGCAAGGCCGACGTGCACTTCCACTGGATTCGCAAGGCTTACGAGGCGGTCGACGGTCTCGATGCGCCGGAAGCCTTCTTCACCAACGAACAGCAGATCGCGCCGACGCCTATGCCCGGCACCGAAGGCCGCTGGGCGACGACGCGTTTCGTCGATCCGGCCGATTTGCGCCACGACATGCACATGACCATCGTCACGCTTGAACCGGGTGCGGTCATTCCCTTCGCCGAGACCCATGTCATGGAGCACGGGCTCTATGTGCTGGAAGGCAAGGCGGTCTATCGCCTCAACCAGGACTGGGTCGAGGTCGAGGCCGGCGACTATATGTGGCTGCGCGCCTTCTGCCCGCAGGCCTGCTATGCCGGCGGCCCGGGCAAATTCCGTTATCTGCTCTATAAGGACGTGAACCGGCACGCCAAGCTCGGCGGCGCCGGTTTCCCCGGGCGGACGCCGTGACGCGGATCATTGCGCGGCCACTGACCCGCGAGAGCTTTGCTCCGTTCGGCGACGTCATCGATATGGGCGGCGACAACCACTACCCGATCAATGGCGGCAGGGCCGAACGCTATCACGATCTGGCGACCGCCGAGGCGACCGGACTGAACGCCCGCGTGCTGATCTCGATGGTGCGCGGCACGCCTTACGAACTGCCGTTGAAGCTGAGCATGGTCGAGCGCCACCCCTTCGGCAGCCAGGCCTTCATCCCGCTGTCGCCGCGTCCATTCCTGGTCGTCGTCTGCCATGATGGCGAGCAAGGGCCTGATGAGCCGCATGCCTTCATCACCGCACCCGGACAAGGCATCAATTACCGGCGCAATCTCTGGCATGGCGTGCTGACGCCGCTCGGCGAGCCTCAGGATTTCCTGATCGTCGACCGTGGCGGCGACGGCTCCAACCTCGAAGAGTTCCATTTCTCGCACGCCTACGAGATCCATCTCCCTTAATTTTTTGTGCGTGTCGTTACCCCAAACCCGGCGGCACTTTGGGCGACATGCAGCAGGAGACCCCCTGATGACCGATATTTCGCTGATCGACCGCCTGCTCGACGTTATCGAGCACGACATCGTCCCGAAGACGGCCGACGGCGTCACCCATGGCAACAAGCTGTTCGGCGCCGCGATCCTGCGCAAGGACGACCGGTCGCTGGTGCTGGCCGAAACCAACAACGAGATGGAAAACCCGCTCTGGCATGGCGAGGTGCACTGCCTGAAGCGTTTCTACGAAATGCCCAGGGCTGAGCGCGTCGATACGAAAGACGCCATCTTCATCGCCACGCACGAACCCTGCTCGCTGTGCCTGTCGGCGATCACCTGGACCGGCTTCGACAATTTCTACTATCTGTTCAGCCACGAGGATTCGCGCGACAGCTTTGCCATCCCGCACGACCTGAAAATCCTGAAAGAGGTCTTCACCCTCGATCCCGGCGGCTACAATGCCGAGAATGCCTACTGGAAGAGCTTTTCCATACGTCGGTTGGTGCGAGCTTTGCCCGAAGCCGAGCGGCAACGGCTGGAAACACGTATCGGCGCGATTTCGGCGCGCTACGATGAGTTGTCCGGCGTCTATCAGGCGAACAAGGATGATAACGACATTCCGCTGAATTGACGCGGATTGACCAGCCGAATTCGTTGGCTGGCCCACGACGCGATCCCACCGGCTCCATCATCTGGCGATCCTGGAGCATGCCATGAAAACCGTCACCGAATTTCCCCGCAAGGTCATCGAGTTTCCGGACATGGGGATCGTCATGCCGGATGGCTGCCGGCTCTCGGCGCGGGTCTGGATGCCGGAGGATGCCGGCGACGATCCGGTGCCGGCAATCCTCGAGCATCTGCCCTACCGCAAGCGCGACGGCACCATCTTTCGCGATCAGCTGACGCATCCCTATTTCGCCGGCCACGGCTATGCCTCGATCCGCGTCGACATGCGCGGCAATGGCGATTCCGAAGGGCTGATGGACGACGAGTATTCCGAGCAGGAATTGCAGGACGCCTGCGACGTCATCGCCTGGGCGGCAAGCCAGCCCTGGTGCAACGGCAATGTCGGCATGATGGGCATTTCCTGGGGCGGCTTCAACTGCCTGCAGGTGGCGGCCAAGCAGCCGCCGGCGCTGAAAGCCGTGATCAGCCTATGCTCGACCGTCGATCGCTATGCCGACGACATCCACTACAAGGGCGGCTGCCTGCTGATCGAGAACTTCGGCTGGGCCTCGACCATGCTGTCCTACTCGTCGCGGCCACCGGACCCGCTGCTGGCCGGCGACAACAGATGGCGCGATCTGTGGCTGACCCGGCTGGAGAACCAATCCTTCCTGGCGCCGCTGTGGCTGAAACACCAGCACCGTGATGCCTACTGGAAGCGCGGCTCGATCTGCGAGGACTTTTCCGCCGTCAAAGCCGCCGTGCTGTCGATCGGCGGCTGGCATGACGGCTACCGCAACACGGTCTCGCATCTGGCCAGCAACATCGAAGCCCCGGTCAAGGGCATTATCGGGCCATGGATCCACAAATACCCGCACTACGCAGGACCAAAACCCGCCATCGGCTTCCTGCAGGAGGCTTTGCGCTGGTGGGACCGCTGGCTCAAGGGTGTCGACACGGGTGTCGAGTCCGACCCGGCCTACCGCGCCTATGTCATGGACAGCGTGCGCCCAGCGCGCTGGCACCCCGAGCGGCCTGGCCGCTGGGTGGCGGAGCAGGAATGGCCATCGTCCAACATCAAGACACAAACGGTCGATCTGATCCCGTCAACGGAAAAACCCTCCATCGTTGCCTCGCCGCAAAGCTGCGGCCTGGCCGGTGGCGAGTATTTTCCCTTCACCTTCGGCCCCGAACTGCCGGGCGATCAGCGCCCCGACGATGCGCTGTCGGTGTGTTTCGACCAGCCGGAACTCAGTCAGGCCATCGACATCGTCGGCGCTCCGGAAGTCGAGGTGCGGCTGTCCTCCGACCGTCCGCAGGCCAACATCGCGATCCGGCTCTGTGACGTGCATCCCGACGGCGCCTCGGAACTGATTTCCTATGGCGTGCTCAATCTGACGCATCGCAATTCGCATGAATTTCCCGAGGCGCTGGTGCCGGGCGAAACCGTGTTCGCGCGCGTCGTGCTCGATCAATGCGGCTATCGCGTTCCGCCCGGCCACCACCTGCGTGTTGCCGTTTCAAACGCCTATTGGCCTGCCATCTGGCCGTCGCCGGAGCCGGTCCGGCTGACCTTGTCGGCGGCGACGCTCCGCTTGCCGCTGCGGCCGCTGGCGACAGACGACGAAGCGGCGTTCGCCGAGCCGGAAGGTGCCACTCCCTGGGCAACGGAGACGATCCGCGCCAGCAATTCCGAGCGCCATATCGATCGTGACGAAAAGACCGGAATCGTGACGCTTTCCATCGATGATGATTTCGGCGAGGTGCGCGATCTCGCTCATGGCCTGGCCAATGGCAGCATCGCCCGCGAGACCTGGACGATCCACCCCGACGATCCGCTCTCGGCCTCGGGGAAGACGCACTGGACGCAGACCCTGTCGCGAAACGGATGGTCGGTACGCACCGAAACGACAGCCGAAATGCGATCGGACGCGCAAAACTTCATCGTCAGCGCCAGAATCGAGGCCTATGAGGACGAAACCCTCGTCTTCGAGCGCAATTTCGAAGAGAAGGTGCGGCGCGCGCTTCTTTGAGCGCCGATTCATTGGTCCAATTGCGACGTACGATTTACGCCACGGCATGTCGCATTCGGTCTTGCTTACCGCTTTCCCTTGCGGTCATTATTCTCCTCACAAGAAACAAGAAAAACGACCGCAGAGTCGAACCAACAGAGTGAGGAACTCAAAATGTCGAACGAACTGGAATTTCTTAGCCGGCGTGTCGCGTCGGGCAAACTGAGCCGTCGTGATTTTCTCGGCCGGGCGGCGGCGCTCGGTATCTCCGCGCCCTTCGCCAACTCGCTGCTTTCAAGCGCTGCACGCGCGGCGGGTCCGGTCAAGGGCGGCACACTGAAGGCCGGACTTGTCGGCGGCGAGTCCACCAACAGCCTTGATCCGGCACTGTTCATGACTCAGGTGCCGTTCGCCTTCGGCAAGATGTGGGGCGAATTGATTGTCGAGCTTTCGCCCGAAGGCAAGCTCGAGAATCGTATCGCCGAGGAGATCGGCTCGTCGGACGACGCCAAGGTGTGGACGCTGAAGATCCGCGACGGCGTCGAATTCCACAACGGCAAGACGGTGACCGCCGAGGACGTGGCCGCCACACTTGAGCGCCATTCCGACGAGAAGTCGAAATCCGGCGCGCTCGGCTATATGAAGGGCATCGAAACCATCAAGGCCAGCGGCAAGGAAGTCGTGCTGACCCTGAAGGAAGCCAATGCCGACCTGCCCTATTTGCTCAGCGACTATCACCTGATCGTCCAACCGAATGGCGGCAAGGACAAGGCCGACGCAGGCATCTCGGCCGGTCCTTACAAGGTCACGACCAATGAGCCCGGCGTGCGCCATGGCGGCGAGCGTTTCGCCAATTACTGGCAGGGCGACAAGATGGGCCACGCCGACCAGATCGAGATCATCGTCATCAACGATGCGACGGCGCGCACCGCCGCCCTGCAAGGCGGCCAGGTCAACATGATCAACCGCGTCGAGCCGAAGATCGTCGACCTGATCAAGCGCCTGCCCGGCGTCACCATCCGCAACCATGCGGGTCCCGGCCACTATGTCTTCATCGCGCATTGCAACACCGCACCCTTCGACAACAACGATCTGCGCATGGCGCTCAAGCTGGCCATCGACCGCGAAGAAATGCTCGACAAGATCCTGCGTGGCTACGGTTCGATCGGCAACGACTTCCCGATCAATGCGTCCTATCCGCTGTTCAGCGATATCGAGCAGCGCAAATACGATCCCGACAAGGCCAAGTTCCACTTCAAGAAGTCGGGCCATGATGGCGCCGTGCTGCTACGGACTTCCGACGTCGCCTTCCCCGGCGCCGTGGATGCCGCGCAACTCTATCAGCAGAGCGCGGCCAAGGCCGGCATCAAGTTGGAGATCAAACGCGAACCGGGCGACGGCTACTGGTCGGAAGTCTGGAACAAGCAGCCCTTCTGCGCCTCCTACTGGGGCGGCCGCTCGACGCAGGACCAGATGTACTCGACCGCCTATCTGTCGACGGCGGACTGGAACGACACGCGTTTCAAGCGTCCGGATTTCGACAAGATGGTGCTGGCGGCCCGGGCCGAACTTGACGAGACCAAGCGCAAGGCGATGTACCACGACATGGCTGTCATGGTCCGCGACGAAGGCGGCCTGATCCTGCCGATGTTCAACCAGTTCATCGACGCGACCGGTGCCAAGGTCGATGGCTGGGTCGACGATCCACATCAGGAACTGATGAACGGTTACGCCTTGGCGAAGTGCTGGCTGCAGGCCTGAGCCGGCTTTGCGGATATGTCTTCACCCATCCTGAAACTGATTGCCCAGCGCATCGCGCTGGGCATTCTCCTCTTGTTGGCCGTTTCGGTCCTGATTTTCGCCGGCACGCAGATCCTGCCCGGCGATGTCGCGCAAGCCATTCTTGGGCAATCGGCGACACCGGAGTCGCTCGCCAATTTGCGCGAGCAGCTCGGCCTCAACGATCCGGCCTATATCAGGTATTTCCGTTGGCTCGGCGGGGTGGTGACAGGCGACCTGGGTACCGCCATGTCGAGCGGCCAGGATATCGCCACGTCGATCAAGGGCCGGCTGTGGAACACGCTGTTCCTCGCCTTCTGGGCAGCGGTCGTCGCGGTGCCGCTAGCGATTATCCTCGGTCTGATCGCGGTGCGCTACCGCAATGGCTGGGTCGACAAGCTGATCTCCGGGCTGGCTCTGGCCTCGACCTCCTTTCCCGAGTTCTTCATCGGCTATGTGCTGGTCTATTTCTTCGCCGTGAAATGGCAAATCTTCCCGGGCATTTCGACTGTCTATGACGGCATGCCTATTGGCGAGCGCATGCAGGCGATCGCTCTGCCGGCGGCAGCGCTGACGCTGGTCGTGCTCGCCCACATGATGCGCATGACACGCGCGGCGATCCTCAATGTCATGCAGTCGGCCTATGTCGAGACCGCGGAACTGAAGGGCCTGTCGGCCTTCAACGTCATCCGCAAGCACGCCTTCCCCAATGCCATCGCGCCGATCATCAACGTCGTCATGCTCAACCTCGCCTACCTGATCGTCGGCGTCGTCGTGGTCGAGGTGATTTTCGTCTATCCGGGCATGGGGCAGTATCTTGTCGACCACGTCACCAAACGCGACGTGCCGGTGGTGCAGGCGGTCGGCCTGATCTTCGCCGCCGTCTATATCAGCCTGAACATCATTGCGGACATAGCGGCGATCGTCGCCAATCCGCGTCTCAGACATCCGAAATAGGGGGCGGATATGCTCGATATCAAACGCATCCCCCTCCCCGCGCTGATCGGGATCGTGCTGACGGCATTGTTCGTGCTGGCGGCGATCTTCGCCCCCTGGATCGCGCCGCACGGCAATGGCGAAATCGTCGGCGACGTCTGGGAACCGATGTCGGCTGCCCATTTGCTGGGCACCGACAATCTCGGCCGCGATCTTCTGTCTCGCATGATCTACGGCGCCCGCATCACTTTGTTCATCGCTGTGCTGGCCACCGCACTGTCATTCTCGCTCGGCGCCATCCTGGGCTTCTCGGCGGCCGTCTTCGGCGGCTGGTTCGACACGCTGCTGTCGCGCCTCGTCGATCTCCTGATGTCGATCCCGACGCTGATCATGGGTCTCGTCGTGCTGTCAGTGCTGCCGACCAATCTGGTGACGCTGATCCTGGTGATGGGCATTCTGGATTCGACCCGCGTCTATCGCCTGTCGCGCGCGGTCGCCGTCGACATCAACGTCATGGACTATGTCGAGGCGGCGAAATTGCGTGGTGAGGGCAGCGGCTGGATCATCTTCCGCGAGATCCTTCCCAACGCGTTGTCGCCGCTGGTTTCGGAACTCGGCCTGCGCTTCATCTATGCCGTGCTGTTCCTGTCGACGCTGTCGTTCCTCGGCCTTGGCGTGCAGCCACCGGACGCCGACTGGGGCGGCATGGTCAAGGAAAACAAGGACGGCATTGTCTTCGGCATCGCGGCCGCGCTTATCCCGGCGGCGGCGATCGCCCTGTTGGCGATTTCCGTCAACCTGGTTGCCGACTGGGTGCTCAACCGGACGACCAGCCTCAAGGGAGGACGCGGGTGATGGCCGACACCAAAGCGAAATCAGGCCTGCTGCTCGACATCCGCAACCTGCGCATCGAAGCCACCGTCTTCCCGCCCGGCGAGCCGCCAAAGAACATCGTGTTGGTGCACGATGTCTCGCTGACGCTTGAAAAAGGCAAGGTGCTCGGCCTGATCGGCGAGTCCGGCGCCGGCAAGTCGACCATCGGCCTGTCGTCGGTGGGCTATGGCCGCGGCGGCGTGCGCATCACCGGCGGCGAGGTGATCCTGAACGGCCGCGACATCCTCAAGGGCGGCAAGGACGGCTTCCGCAAATTACGCGGCCGCGAGGTCTGCTATGTCGCGCAATCGGCGGCAGCCGCCTTCAACCCGGCGCACCGGCTGATGGACCAGGTGGTGGAAGCCACGCTGCTGCACGGTACGGCAACGCGGGCCGAGGCCGAGAAGCGCGCGGTTGCGCTGTTCAAGAAGCTCAGCCTGCCGAACCCTGAAACCATCGGCGAGCGCTTTCCGCACCAGGTTTCGGGCGGCCAGCTGCAGCGCGTGATGACGGCGATGGCGCTGTGCTCCGAGCCGGACCTGATCGTCTTCGACGAGCCGACAACGGCGCTCGACGTGACGACGCAGATCGACGTGCTGGCGGCGATCAAGGATGCCATCCGCGACACCCATGTCGCTGCGCTCTACATCACCCACGACCTTGCCGTCGTCGCCCAGGTCTCCGACGAGATCATGGTGCTGCGCCATGGAAGGCTGGTCGAATGGGGCGGCACAAGGCAGATCATCAAGGAGCCGCGCCAGGAATACACCAATGCGCTGGTCTCGGTGCATGAGATCGAGCATCAGGAGCAGAAACCCGGCACGTCGCCATTCCTGTCGGTGAAGAACGTCACCGCCGCCTATGGCCGCAGCGACATCAAGGTGCTGAAGAACGTCTCGGTCGACATCTATCCGGGTCAGACTCTGGCCGTGGTCGGCGAGTCCGGCTCCGGCAAGTCGACGCTGGCGCGCGCCATCACGGGACTTTTGCCGCCCGAACAGGGCACCGTCACCTTCGACGGACGTCCGCTGGCCAACAGGCTGGCCGACCGGCCGAAGGAGGATTTGCGCCAGTTGCAGATGATCTACCAGATGGCCGACGTGGCGATGAACCCGCGCCAGACCGTCGGCACCATCATCGGCCGGCCGCTTGAGTTCTATTTCGGCATACGCGGCCGCGAGCGCGACAGGCGCGTCGCAGAACTGCTCGACAAGATCGAGATGGGCAAGGGCTTTTCCGACCGCTATCCGGCCGAACTTTCCGGCGGCCAGAAACAGCGTGTCTGCATTGCCCGATCGCTTGCCGCCAAGCCGAAGCTGATCATCTGCGACGAGGTGACCTCTGCGCTCGATCCGCTGGTCGCCAACGGCATCCTCAAGCTGCTGCTGGAGCTGCAGAAAGAGGAGAACGTCGCCTACCTGTTCATCACCCACGACCTCGCCACGGTGAAGTCGATCGCCGATTCGATCGCGGTGATGTATCGCGGCGAAGTGGTGCGCTACGGCCCCAAGAGCAAGGTGCTAAGCCCGCCCTTCGACGCCTACACCGACCTGCTGCTCTCCTCGGTTCCAGAGATGGAAGTCGGCTGGCTGGAAAAGGCAATCAAGGGACGGCGCATGGCCAGCGCGGGCAACTAACGCAATTCCGGGAAACTGGAACCGGTTCTCCCAGAAGAAGCGCATGGCGCTCCCCTGGGAATTGCACCAGACCAAGCCGCCACATGGGGCGCCGGCGACCGTCATCCGGATGCAACACAAGAGCGCCAAACGTCCTTCGGGACGAGCGCTGCTCGCACGACTTTTAAAACAGGGGTAGGACATGAAGACTGAACTCGATTATCTCGCCGAACTCGCCGGTCAAGGCCGGATATCGCGCCGCGCCTTTCTTGGGCGCGCCGCCGCGCTCGGCGTATCGGCGGCCCTGATGCCGGCGCTGGCCGGCAAGGCATTTGCCCAGACGGCGGTGAAGGGCGGTATCATCAAGGCCGGTCTGCAGGGCGGTGAATCCACCAACAGCCTCGATCCGGCGCTGAACCTCAGCCAGGTTACCTTCAGCTTCGGCAAGCTTTGGGGCGAGTATCTCGTGCGCCTCACCCCGGACAACAAGCTGGTCAACCTGGTTGCCGAGGAGATTGGCGCCTCGGCCGACGCCAAGACATGGACAATCAAGATCCGCGACGGCATCGAGTTCCACAATGGCAAGACGGTCGGCGCGGAGGATGTTGCTGCCACCATTGAGCGCCATGCGGACGAGAAGTCCAAGTCCGGAGCACTCGGCATCCTCAAGAACATCAAGGGGATCAAGGCGAGCGGCAAGGAGGTCATCGTCACGCTCGGCGACGCCGATGCCGACTTCCCCTATCTGATGGCCGACTACCATCTCACCATCCAGCCGAATGGCGGCAAGGACGATCCGAACGCCGGCATCAGCGCCGGTCCCTATAAGGTTAGCGTCAACCAGCCCGGCGTGCGCCATGGCGGCGAGCGCTTCGCCAATTACTGGCTGGGCGACAAGGCCGGCCATGCCGACCAGGTCGAGATCATCGTCATCAATGACGCGACCGCACGGCTTGCCGCCCTGCAGGGCGGCCAGGTGCACATGATCAACCGCGTCGAGCCGAAGGTCGTCGATCTGGTCAAGCGCATCGCGGGCGTCTCCATCGAGAACGTCTCGGGCAAGGGCTACTACCCGTTCAACATGTTCTGCGACACCGCCCCCTTCGACAGCAACGATCTGCGGATGGCGCTGAAGCTTGCCATGGACCGCGACGAGATGCTGGAAAAGATCCTGCGCGGCTATGGCTCGGTGGGTAACGACTTCCCGATCAACGAGGCCTATCCGCTGTTTTCCGCCGACATCGAGCAGCGCAAGTTCGATCCGGACAAGGCGGCGGCAGCCTATAAGAAATCGGGCCACAGCGGCTCGATCGTGCTGCGCACCTCGGACGTCGCCTTCCCGGGCGCCGTCGATGCCGCACAGCTCTATCAGCAGTCCTGCGCCAAAGCCGGCATCAAGATCGAGATCAAGCGCGAGCCCGGCGACGGCTACTGGTCGGAGGTCTGGAACAAGCAGCCTTTCTCGCTCTCCTACTGGGGCGGACGCGCGACGCAGGACCAGATGTATTCCACCGGCTATGTCTCGACCGCCGACTGGAACGACACGCGCTTCAAGCGGCCGGAATTCGACAAGATGCTGTTTACCGCGCGCGGCGAGCTCGACCAGGCCAAGCGCCAGGCGATCTACCACGACATGGCAGTGATGATGCGTGACGAAGGCGGGCTGATCGTGCCCTTCTTCAACCAGTTCATCGACGCGGCCGCCACCAGCAAGATCGGCGGCTATGCCAAGAGCCCTATCGGCGAAATGATGGACGGCTACGCGCTTGCCGAGTGCTGGCTCAACGCTTGAGCGGACTCTGATCGTCCGATTTCATCTAGCAAGAACGCCGTGTGCCCAAGACGGCACACGGCGTTCCCGTTTCAACCGCCAACCGCATGGAGCAGCCCGTGGCGCTCAAGTCCAAGCTTCTGCTGATCATCCTCGACGGCGTGCCTTACCGGAACTGGCGCCGGCTGATGGGCAATCTCGAAGGCTGGGTGCAATCGGGCGAGGCGCGCGTCTGGAAGATACGCTCGGTGCTGCCGTCGACCTCGGCCTGCTGCTATGCGTCGATCCACACCGGGGTCTCACCGCAGGTGCACGGGATTCTCTCCAACGAGAACCGGTTCCGCGTCGAGCAGCCCGATATCTTCTCCGAAGTCAGCAAGGCAGGCGGCAAGACGGGGGCGGTGACCCATTCCTACTGGTCGGAATTCTTCCGCGGCTATCCGTTCGACCTGGTCGAGGACATGGAATTCGACGAGCCAGGCGGGCCGATCACGCATGGCCGCTTCCACACCATGACCGGGTACAATCTTCGCAACCAGATGACGCCGAGCGATGTCGACCTGTTCGCGACGCTGACGATGCTGACGAAACGCCATGGCATCGACTACGGCATCCTGCACACCTGCACGCTGGACTCGATGGGACACCGCTTCGGCCACGACTGCCACGAGATGGACCATGCCGTCTATGCGATGGACGGGATGCTGGCCGCCTTCCTGCCGCGCTGGATCGAAGCCGGCTATGAGGTGATCGTCACCGCCGATCACGGCCAGACCGATCGTGGCCATCATGGCGGCCATGACGACGAGATGCAGGATTTCGCGCTGTACTATTTTGGACAAGGTAAGGGTCCGCAGGCCGACACGCTGCTCGACCAGCTGCAGCTGGCGCCGACAGTGCTGAGCCGGCTGGGTGTGGCAATACCGGAGACGATGAAGGCTAAATCTTTCTTGGAGTGAGCGGGCGCGCAGAACTCTTCCCTTCCCCCCTTGTGGGGGAAGGGAAGACCCTGCCTCTGGCAACACTTCCTTACTTCGGTTAGCCTCCGCAAAATTCCTTGGCGGAGGATGAACCTTTTTGGACCGATCAGCGACAGAGCAGACAGGAGCCAGGCGGCTCGACCGGCCATGACGGCAGCGACGGAGACCGATCGCGCTCTCGTCGACCGGGTCGCGAAGGGCGACCGTGCCGCCGTGCGGCTCCTGTTCATGCGTCACCACGCGCGGGTCTACCGCTTCGTGGCGCGCCAGACGGGATCGGAAATGATGGCCGACGATATCGCCAACGAAGTCTTCCTCGAGCTATGGCGCCAGGCGCCCGGCTTCGAAGGGCGTTCCGAAGTCTCGACATGGCTGCTCGGCATCGCCCGTTTCAAGGCGCTGTCCTTTCTGCGCAAGAAGAAGGAAGACTGGATCGACGACGAGGCCGCCGCCGCGGTGCCCGATGGCGCGGACACGCCGGAAGTCGTCACCATGAAGGAAGACAAGGCCGCCGCCCTGCGGCGCTTCGTCGACACCTTGCCCGAAGAGCATCGCGTGGTCATCGATCTTGCCTATTATCACGGACAGTCGGTGAGCGAGATCGGCGAGGTGCTCGACATTCCGGTCGCCACCGTCAAGACCCGGATGTTCTACGCCCGCAAGAAACTCGGCGAGGCCCTCAAGGCCGCCGGTTACGACAGGGGGTGGCCATGAGCGCCGCTGAAAAGATGTCGCGCCGCGACGAAATGGAAACGCTGCTGCCATTCTACCTGAACGGCTCGCTGGAAGGTTCCGACCTGGAAGCGGTCGAGGAGTGGCTGGCCAGCGATCCGGCCGCACTTGCCGCCCTTGGCGAGGCTGAAGCCGAATTCTCCGGCGCCACGGCCGCCAACGAAGCAATCCGGCCGCCGGCCGATGCGCTCAGCCGCTTTGCCAAGGCACTCGACGCCGAGGCCGGGCCTGCGCGCAAGCCGGCAGGATCGTCCTGGCTGGCGCAGGCCTGGGGCCGCTTCATGGCGGTGCCGGTCGGTGTCGCCTGGGCGGCAGCCGCGGTTCTGCTGGCTCTGGTCATGGTGCAGTCGTTTGTCGAACCCGGCGGCAAGGGCAATGATTTCGAGATTGCCGGCGCGCAAGACGATCCGGCGAAAATGCCGTTCGCCCTGGTCAAGTTCAAGCCGGATGCCAAGATGTCGGACATTTCCGCCTTCCTCGGCAGCAACGGGCTGAAGATCATCGGCGGACCGACCGCCGACGGCGTGTTCCGGCTTGGCATTCCGGCCGCGACAGCTGCCGACTACAACAAGCAAATCGGCCTTGTTGCCGCCCAGGCTTTCACGGAAACTGTGATCGAGGGAAGGAAACCCGTTGATGGCGGCTGAGGCGGTCATTCGATTTGCGGCAGTGCTTGCGACGGCGATGGCAATCGTCGTGCCCGCGTCGGCGCAGACCAACGACCCCAATCCAGACCAGACGAAAATCGACTGCCGCAACGGGACCAACGCGGCGGGCGCCGATTGCGCCAAGGATGGCAATGACACAAAGAGCGGATCGGACGCAGGCCAATCCGGCGCGGTCTTCCTGCCGGCGCTGATCGTCGACCTGTTTCCCAACCCGGCGGCGTCTCCAACACCGGTACCGACGCCCCGGCCGGCGCCCGCAACGCCGCCGGCCGATACTCAAGCCGGCCCCCCGCCCGGTGGCCCGATCGTCTCGCCGACCGATCTTATTGCCGTTCAGCCGCCGCGCGCGGTGGTTGGCGATTTCGTGCCCGACGAGGTGCTGGTGACCGTCGACGGCGATGCCGGCGCTGTCCAGCAGATCGCCGCCTCCTTCGGCCTGCAGGTGCGCTCGCAGCGCCAGTCGCTTCTGCTTGGCACCACGCTGGTGCGCTTCGGCATTCCCGACGGCCGGCCCGTCGGCGTCGTGCTGGCGCAACTGGCCGCCGACGGGCCGGCCGTCGGG
>NZ_RZOL01000330.1:0-7111 GCF_004022985.1 Mesorhizobium sp. M7A.F.Ca.ET.027.02.1.1
GAAGAAATACACGCAGGAAAAGGTCTGAGCGTCGGCATCGTCATCCGGCGATGCCGACAGCCCAAGCACGGAGTGTTCCAATGGCCGTCCCCTCCGAAATGAAGGCGCTGCTGCTGGTCGGCGACGGCTACACCAGGACGCCGAGCGGCAGTGTGCTGGAGGCGATGGAGCCGTATCTCGAGCCGGGCAACATCGCGGTGCCGACACCCGGACCGACGCAGGTGCTGATCAAGGTCAACCTCGCCTCGATCAACCCCTCCGACATCGCCTTCGTCAAGGGCCAGTACGGCCAGCCGCGCGCCAAGGGCCAGCCGGCCGGCTTCGAGGGCGTCGGGATTGTCGTCGCCAGCGGGGACGAACCCTATCCCAAAAGCCTGATCGGCAAGCGCGTCGCCTTTACCACCGGCGTCACCAACTGGGGCTCGTGGGCCGACTATGCTGTCGCCGAAGCTGCTGCATGCATTGCGCTGCTCGACACGGTCCGCGACGAGGATGGCGCGGCGATGATCGTCAACCCGCTCACCGCGCTCGCCATGTTCGACGTCGTCAAGGAGGAAGGCGAAAAGGCCTTCGTCATGACCGCCGGCGCCAGCCAGCTCTGCAAGCTGATCATTGGCCTTGCCAGCGGGAAGGGCTTCCGGCCGATCGTCACCGTGCGCCGCGACGACCAGATCGCGGCGCTGAAAGCGCTCGGCGCGGCGCACGTCCTCAACGAAAAGGCGCCGGATTTCAAGGCGGCGTTACGCGAGGTGGTGAAGGCCGAGCAGCCGCGCATCTTTCTCGACGCGGTGACCGGGCCGCTGGCTTCCGCCATCTTCGACATCATGCCGAAGCGGTCGCGCTGGATCATCTACGGGAAGCTCGATCCCGAAGCCACCGTTATCCGCGAGCCCGGTCAACTGATTTTCCAGCATAAGCATATCGAAGGTTTTTGGCTGAGCGAGTGGATGCGCCAGTTCCGCGATCGCCGCGGCCCGGCGATCCTGGAAGCGCAGAAGCGTTTTTCCGATGGGCGCTGGTCGACCGACGTGACGGCGGTGGTGCCGCTTGCCGAGGCGATGGCGCGGGTGCCGGCGGAACTGGCTAAGCCGAACGGCAAGGTGTTCATCCGGCCTTAGCCTCGGAGTGCTTTGCGTCAGAGATTGCCGGTTATCCGCCGCCTCGGGACCGTCAGGCCGATATCCGCGTCCATCAAGCCCCCTATGCCATGCCGCTGCGTCCGTGATATGCCGCCGCCATCGAATGCCGGGACAGGCTGGACTGAGCTTGTTCCGGGATTGTGTGGGGTGCCTTGATGACGATTTCCAAGCCGGTTTTCGACCGTTTGGGGTTTGGCCTGTGGATCGGAGCGTTCCTGGTCGTTCTTGCCATGGTCCTGAGGTCGCCGTACACGCGGACGGTGTGGAAGGCCTATATAGATGGCAGCGAGGCGCTTCTGGCCGGTCTGCCGCTCTACGACACCCAATCCGAGATGGGGTATCTCTACGCGCCGGCCTTCGCCGCGCTCTACACTCCGATAGTCAAGCTCGGTCCGCATCTGGGCGGCGTGGTGTGGCACTCCCTTGGGTTTGCGGTGCTGACCTTTGCCGCGATGCGGCAGGTGCGCAAGCTCGGTGGTGGCGAGTTGATGTGGCTGCTTTCTTTCGGCCTCTTCCTCGCTTTGCCGATGGCGCTCGGCGCGATCCGCAACGGCCAGGCGACGATCCTTTTGACCGGCGCTTGCTGGCTTCTCACATTGTCGGCGCTGGAAGGGCGACGGGCGGAGACGTTCTTCTGGGCTTCGCTTGCCATCATCGCCAAGCCGACCGCGATCATAATGCTGTTGTTGGTAGGAGCCCTTCGGCTTCGGTTGATACCGGTGCTGGTGCTGGCGGTGCTGTTCGTGCTCGCACTGCCTTACGCTTTTGCTCCCGCCGGCTATCTCAACGATCAGTATCGTGTCTTCGCCCAGATGTTGACCTCCATGGCCGTCGACAATACCAGCCATTTCGTGTCCACCGATTTCACGGCACCGTTCACCACGGTAGGGCTGCCGATACCGGAATTCGGCGCAACGATCGTGCGCATGGTCATGGCCCTCCTTACGCTTTCAGCCGTCATCTGGTTCGACCGCAGGCTCGAAGGGGGAAAGGCAGCGCTGGCGATCTTCCTGACGGCCACCTTCTACATGTGCGTCTTCAACCCGCGCGTCGAGCCCAACACCTTTGCCATGATCGCGGTACCAGCCGGTCTTGCCATCGCCCTGTTGTGGCGCGAAGAACGAGGCGGCGTCCTCGCCTCGGTGCTGTCGATGACGCTGTTCGTGACCGGCCTGAGCGGCGTCGAGCGCCATGTGCACGATTTCCTCTTCCCCTGGTTCCGGCCGGTCGCCATCACTTTCATCGCCGGTTTGCTGATCTGGTGGTTCTGGGCCAAGGCACGGGAAAAGGTGGTGAATGCGGGAGTCGCGAATGGCTGAGTTGCGACAGAGCCTCGATATCGTTGCGCCATTCTTCAACGAGGCGGCTTCGGCATCGGCCTTCGCGCGCCTGCTCGGCGAGCTCGAAGCGGCCGTGGCACAGCGCTTCGGCATGACCGTGCACAAGATCCTGGTCGATGACGGCAGCCGTGACGATGGCGCCGGACGATTTTCGCAGGCGCTGACGGGATCGTGGGAGATCGTCCGCCTCAGCCGCAATTTCGGCAAGGAAGTCGCTGTGCTCGCCGGCCTCGACCAGTCGCGCGGCGACATGGTGCTGATCATGGACGCCGACCTCCAGCATTCCCTGGACATCAGCCTGAAGCTGACCGCCGAGCTGGTGAACCATCCCGACATCGACGTCGTCTATGCCCAGAACGACCGCCGCGAGGCGAGTTGGCGGCGCAGCCAGCTTGCACGGCTTTTCTACAGCCTGATCAACAGCAGCCAGCGTTTCGACATTCCTGAAAATGCCGGCGACTTTCGCGTCATGCGCGGCGCCGTGGCGCGCGCACTGACCAGCCTGCGTGACAAGCGTCGCTTCAACAAGGGCCTGTTTGCCTGGGCGGGCTTTCGCCAGAAAGCATTGCCCTATTCGCCGGAAGGCCGCGCCAGTGGCACATCGAAATGGAGCCGGCTCAACCTGATCGCCTTCTCGCTCGAAGGGTTCACCTCGTTCTCCGTCATTCCGCTGCGCCTGATCAGTCTTAGCGGGCTGCTCGCGGCGTTGGCCGGCGCGCTCTATGGTGCAAAGGTGTTCTTCGAGGTGATCTTCTACGGCATTGCCGTTCCGGGCTACCCCAGCCTGCTGGTTGCCGTCGTTCTGCTCGGCGGCCTCAACCTGACCCTGCTTGGGCTGATCGGCGAATATGTCTGGGTGACGCTCAGCGAGAGCAAGGATCGGCCGGTCTATCTCGTGCGCGATGTCGTGCGCAGCGATGCCCCCGCCGACCGGCCGGAGCCGGGCTCTTCGAACAGATGACGCGGCGCATTCGCCTGATCGCCGACGATTACGGCCTGGCGCCTGGCGTTTCCGCCGGGATTCTCGATCTTCTCGATCGGGGGCGCCTGACCGGCACCAGCTGCATGACCGGCTTTCCCGAGTGGGCAAAGGAGGCAGAGCGCATAAAACCGCTGTGCGGCCGGGCTGCGGTTGGGCTGCACCTCACCTTGACCGACCAGTTGGCCGTCACCGGCCGGTCGGCCCTGGCGCCGGAAGGCCGGCTGCCACCGCTCCGCGCACTGGCCTTGCCTGTTCTGCGCGGCCGCATCGGCGCCCGCCATGTCCATGCCGAGCTTGACGCCCAGTACAGCCGCTTCGTCGAGGCGCTTGGCCGCCGCCCCGATTTCGTCGACGGGCATCAGCATGTGCATTTCCTTCCTGTCGTGCGCACATGGCTGTGCGCACGATTTCCAGAAGGCGCCGACAGGCCGGCCCTGCGCGGCGCCCCGGCGCTGGCCGCGGGAGCGAAAGTCGCTGCGATTGCCGCGCTCGCCGCCGGGTTCAACCGCTCGATGCAGCGCGCGGGCTTCACCGTTTTCCAGCCGCTCGCCGGCATCTATGACTGGCGGCAACCCGAAAAGTTCGCTGCGGTTCTGCGGGCCGCCGTCGAAGGGTTGCCGGAGCGAGGGCTGTTCATGTGTCATCCCGGCCATGTCGACGAGACGCTGCGCGCGCGCGACATGATGCAAGGTGTGCGCGAGGTCGAATTCGCGGCCTTGGCATCGGACGCGTTCGGAGCCAGCCTGGCCCGCGCCGGCGTCGAGATCTTGGACGGCAAGAGATGAGCGACGCCGATCGGCCCCAGCGTTCGGCCGGCAGCAAGATCGTCCGCTTCGCCATTGTCGGACTGGCGAACACGGCCATCGACCTTGCCAGCTTTTTCCTGCTGCTCAAGCTCGGGGTTCCGCCGGTGCCGGCCAACATCGCTGCCTGGTTCGTCGCCGTCACCTTTTCCTTCGCGGCGAACGGCTTGTGGTCGTTTGAGCGCAATCGAGCCATCCGGCTGCATGACGCGTTCCTTCGTTTCGCCACGCTTGGAGTGCTGATTTCGCTCGGTGTCTCCAGCCTCTCGATCGCGCTGTTCGCCGGCATCATCGGGGTGTGGCCGGCGAAAATCGGCGGCGTCGTGGTGGCGGCGGTGCTGAATTTCCTCGCCGCGCGCTGGTCGATCGAAGGCCGGTTCTTGAGATAGGCAGAATTATTTTTCTTACGAAATTCCGGACGAAAAACCGCTACACACTTTTCCTGGGATTTCTATTCAGCCGGCTCCACATTGGTGTAGGCGGCTTCCTCCAACTCGCGCTTCAGTCGGGCTTCCTCGTGGGTCTTCGGCGTGACGAAGCGGCCAAGCAGGAGATAGGCGACCGGCGTCAGGAACAGCGTCGAGACGGTGGCCAGCCCCAGGCCGCCGACGATGACCCAGCCGAGCGCGACGCGCGCCTCGGCACCGGCGCCGCTCGCCAGCACCAGCGGCAGGCCGCCGAGCACGGTGCAGATCATCGTCATCATCACCGGCCGCACGCGGATGATCGAGGCCTGTTCGATCGCCTCGCGCACGCCAAGCCCGCGGTCGCGCAACTGGTTGGCGAATTCGACGATCAGGATGCCGTTCTTGGCCATGACGCCGACCAAAAGCACCAGGCCGATCTGGCTGTAGGCGTTGAGACTGGTGCCCGAGAGGAGAAGCGCGAAAATCGCACAGGCCAGCCCTAGCGGCACCGTCGCCATGATGATGACGGCGCTGACAAAACTTTCGAACTGGGCGGCCAGCACCAAAAGGATGATGACCAGCGCGAAGCCGAAAATGGTGACCATGGCGCTGTTGGTCTCGCCCAGCGTCGCCGCCTCGGCCAGCGGCAGGATGCGGCTGCCTGGCGGCAGCAGCGGCGTGGCGATTTGCTCGGCGCGGGTGAGCGCATCGCCAAGCGCGAAGTCGCCGCTGAGGTTGGACGTGATCGCCACAGAGGGCTGCTGCTGTTCGCGCGACAGCGACGGCGGCACGGCGCGTTCGGTCAGCGTGGCGATGGTCGACATCGGCACGAAACGTCCGTCGGCTGTTTTCAGGAAGATGTTCTCCAGATCCGTCGGGTCGTTGATCGGATTGGTGGTCGAGACCAGCTTCACGCCGTAGCTGCGGTCGGCGATGTAGACGTCGACGACATCGTTGCCGTCGAGCATGGCCTGCAAGGTGTTGGCCAGTCCCGATATGTCGATGCCGAGGTCGGAGGCGCGCTCGCGGTCGATGGCGACGGCGAGCTGCGGCTGCGTCGGGTCGATGGACAGGCGCGGTGTCTGGAAGCGCGGGTCCTTCTGCATCTCGGCGATGATCTTCACGGCGGCATCGCCGAGCGCCTTGCGGTCGTTGCCGACCAATGCGAACTGCAGGCCGTTGCCGGCGCCACGGATACCGAGGCTGTTGGGCTGCACCGGGAAGATACGCACGCTCGGCACCTGCCTGGTCAGCTGGCTGATCTCGGCCATGATCTCCTGCTGGCTGCGGCTGCGCTCGTTCCACGGCGCCAGCGTCATCACCATGAAGCCGGAGTTGTAGGAGCCGTTCTGGCCGGCATTTTCGAAAGTGCTGCGCATCTCGCCGGAATCGCGCATCGGCTGGATCAGTCTCTCGATCTTCTGCATCTGCTGCGTTGTGTAGTCGAGGCTGACGCCTTGCGGGGCGCTGATGCGCAGAAGCACGGCGGCGCGGTCCTCGGTCGGCGTCAGCTCCTGGCGGATGGTGCCGAACAGCGTGAAGGCGGTGCCGGCGAACAGCACCGCGACCAGAAGCACGATCCATGGCGCGTCGAGGCAGGCGTGCAGGCTGCGCTTGTAGGCCGTATTGAGCGCGCCGCCGATGCGGGCGCCGATGCCATGGCCACCTTCGTGGTGGAGCGATGCGCCGGTCAGCATGCGCGAGGCGAGCATCGGGCACAGCGTCAACGCGACCACGCAGGACAAGAGCACCGACATGGCAAGCACGAAGCCGAATTCGCGGAACAAGCCGCCGGTCTGGCCGGGCAGGAACGAAATCGGCACGAAGACGGCGACCAGCGTCAAGGTGGTGGCAATAACGGCAAAGAACACTTCCTGCGCGCCAAGCACAGCGGCCGCACGCGGTCCCATGCCTTCGTTGCGTCGTCGCACGATGTTTTCGAGCACGACGATGGCGTCGTCGACGACCAGGCCGGTCGCCAGCACCAGCGCGAGCAGGGTCAGAATGTTGACCGAGAAGCCGGCCAGATAGATGGCGGCGATGGTGCCGATCATGGCGACCGGCATCGCCAGGCCGGGGATCAGCGTCGCGCGCCAGTCAAGGAGAAACACATAGATGACGATCAGCACCATGGTGACGGACAGGCCGAGCGCGATCTCGACCTCGTGCACCGCGCCCTTGACGAAGACCGCGTCGTCGCTGGTGATCTTGATCGACATGCCCTTGGGCAGGTTTTCCTGCAACTTGGCGACGGCGGACTGGACGCCGGTCGAGATGTCCAACGTGTTCGATTCCGCCTGGCGGATGACGCCGATGCCGATGCCGGTCTTGCCATCCGAACGCAATGTGGTCTGGCCGACATCGGGGCCGAGCGTGACGGTGGCGACGTCGCGGATGCGCGTCGTGCCTCCGACGATGATGTTTTCGAACTCTCCCGGCG
>NZ_RZOL01000331.1:0-7090 GCF_004022985.1 Mesorhizobium sp. M7A.F.Ca.ET.027.02.1.1
GTGCGGAGGATAGCGCCGTTGTCCGAAGGGCCGACGAAGACTTCGACGAACTGATTCGAAGCATTCGAGCCGCAACGTATCAAGCTTTGCCTCTCTTCGAAGAGGAGCCCGTGACCGGATTGGCCCAGTCAGACACGCTGGCCGCCTCCCTCGGCTCGACTTCGGCCCGGACGGGCTCGAGCCAGGCTCGCGCCATGCGCGGCTCCTCGCCCTTGTCCAACGACAGGCTGGATCCACGTGCCGTTGACGACTTGGCGTGGTCGTTGGTTGACCACGATGTGGGCAGGCTTGATGCGCAAACGCACGATGCCGACGCTCCCGATACCGACAAATGGGAATTGCAGGAAGAGGTGGCGAAGCTGCAACGCTTGCAGGATCGCACCTCGAAAGAGCTTGGGCGAAAATCGCGCGAGCTATCGATCGCGAGCAAGACCATCGCCGACCTGGAGGTCCAACTCGACAGGGCACGGCAGACCATTGCGCAAGCGGACAGGCATGCCGGCCAGCGCGCAACACGGTTCCTCGAAGCGAATGTCGAGGTCGAGCGTCTGGGCCGGAACCTGGCGCGCGTGTCGGGGCAACTTCGCGACGAGATCATCGCCAGGCAAGCCGCCGAGCAGGCGCGTGAGGACGTTGCATCGCGGCTCGCCAGCTTGCAACAGGCCGCCATGCTGCTTCGTTCCAAGGTCGCGGATGACCGGCTCCACAACGAAAGACTGACCGGCAAACTGTCTGCGCAGATGCTGGTGCGGCAGGACCTGCAGGCGCGGCTGTCCACGCTCGAGCATCAGCGCGGCGTTCTCGGCGATTGCGCCGCCGCCGCGCAGGAGCGGGCCGTCGAACTTGAAAAGAGGTTGCGCTCGCTCCAGCGCGGCGCCGCCGATCAAAGCGTGGTCCGCGCAACGCCGGGCGTCGGGCAGCGCGCCGAGGACGTGGCCGAGCATCGGCGCCAAACCTCGGAAACCGAGATTGCGACGTTGCGCCAGGAGCGCGACGCGGCGCGCCGAGACTATGGCGCGGTGAAGGTTCAACTCGCCGATCTCCGCTTGCGCGGCATGACCGACGAACTCGCGCATGCCCGTTGCCGCGATGAAAACCGCCAGCTTCACCAAAGGCTGGAAACGCTGACACGCCAGGATCCCCCCAACGGACCGGCAGCCGATGACAATGCCGATCTCGAACGGACATTCGACGAATTGCTGGCGGCTGGCGAGATCGGCGCGGCCAATGACGGCGGCCCCACCGGCGGGACGCGCAAAGCGTCTTGACCGCCTGCTCAGATGTATCGGTACGCAGGTGGCCACGTCGAGCCGACGGACGTGTTGGTGATCGGCATGACGTCGCCGCCCTTCTGGCACACCGAACTCGAGGCCGTCGAAACGTCGAGTGCATTCCAACGGTTGTCGTGTCTGTGGATGCCCTCAGCAAGCGTCTTGATCCCTGCCAGAGCGAGGATTCCGAGCCATGAAAAATGAAATGGCTGCCGCAGGTCTCCTCGCCATCAGTCCCGGCTCGATCATTGCATCGCCGAGCGCTCCATGCCCTTGGATAGCATCTGGAGCGGCGGCGGCGTAGATACCGTTTGGAAGAATGTTCAACGTCAAAGCTTAGGAATTGCCATGAGCAGGCAAGATCGAGGCCTTACGCGCTTCTCACGCAGGACGCGCAACGGCTTCAAGAATGCGGCGTTAGCACTTCATCTAGCGATCAACGTAGAACGACGAGACAGCATTGTCATTCGTGTAACAGGCGGCATGGGCGACCATATCGTGGCCGTCCGGTTTATTCGCGATCTGCTGAGCCACTTTGGCCGCGCAAAGATCGACGTCTATTCCGTAACGGGCGGAGTGGGCTGGCTTTACGAGCCTCTACCGGATGTAACTTTCATTGAAGCTCCGAAACGCGTATTTACGCGGGTCACGCATCGATATCTTCTTGTCCTGCAGCTCACACACACCGTAGATCTTGTGCACATGAGTTCTGCCGCTGCCGAACGGTGGCCGGCGCTTTCAGCAATGCTGCAAAGCATCGCACCGTATCGGAAGATGTTTTCGCATGCGATCGATGCGCATCCTCATTTGGACTTCCATCCAGCACTTGTAGCCCAATTTCAGAATGTGAGGCGAGACACCTTTCTGAACCATGTCAGCGGTGTGCCCTTTGGCGGCCATCAATATCCGTTACCTGAGGATGCGTCCTTGATTCAAAGCTTGGGACTGGACCATAAACCCTACATTACTGTCCATAATTCCTTCAGCGAGGAGTCGGGTCGCCCTCGAGCTACGCG
Source organism: Mesorhizobium sp. M7A.F.Ca.ET.027.02.1.1 (assembly GCF_004022985.1). Taxonomy (NCBI): domain Bacteria; kingdom Pseudomonadati; phylum Pseudomonadota; class Alphaproteobacteria; order Hyphomicrobiales; family Phyllobacteriaceae; genus Mesorhizobium; species Mesorhizobium sp. M7A.F.Ca.ET.027.02.1.1. The sequence goes on from NZ_RZOL01000331.1 coordinate 2,288, forward strand.
AGATTATCCGTTCTTGGATGATGTCGTGAAAGAGGTGAAGGCGCAGTTGCCGGATCTTCCTGTTGTCCAAGTCGGCGTGGTAGGAGGCACCCTCAGTTCGGCCGACTACAACCTTTCTTCCAAGACAACACAGCCGCAAATCACCTCCGTTCTTGCGAACTCGTCCATGCATTTCGACATGGAGGGAGGGCTTGTTCATATCGCAAGCTGTGTAGGGACGCCGTGTTGTGTCGTTTTCGGTCCAACGCCGATCGGCTATTACGCCTACCCGAACAATATCAATATTGCCCCGCGTGTCTGCGGCGGTTGTTGGTCCATTACATTGGATTGGCAAAAGACCTGCCTTCTAGGCGCTGCGGAACCGCCTTGCATGTTCACACAACCACCCAAGGCGGTGGCGCATGCGGCGTTACCGCATCTGCGAGTTTTGTTGAGCGAAAAGCGCCGATCAGCCTGAAGGGGCACTTGCAGGCGAACAAGGGCCGGCAAGCGTTAGCATGGGAAACAGCAGACCACGATACACCAAAAGGCCAACCGGGAACGCAACGCCGGCGCTGCCGCGCACAAGCGGATCCCAAAACAAACACAGGCTAAATTGTCCCACCCGAAGCTCGAAGAGTGTAGGATGGTGCCCCTAGCCGGAATCGAACCAGCACTCCTTGCGGAACTCGATTTTGAGTCGAGCGCGTCTACCAATTCCGCCATAGGGGCTCAGGCCGGGCGGCCTGGATGGCGCGGGACTATACGGTTGGAGGGCTGTTCGTCAACTGGCCAATTCTCCGGCGCCCTCAAGATGCGACCAAACTGCGCCTTTCGATTTCGTGAGGGGGCTGCCATTGTGCAGCGCGGAAAATCTTTCTAGACAGGCGGCGCATCAAAGCGCGGCACGTCTGCGGGACGGATGGCGTGCTCTGGGTCTTTGTTCTGTGCATGCCGTTAAACCCCAACCTGCCTGCGCAATGGAACGACACGCATTAGGAGTGCCGATGCTTCGCGGACTTTACGACTGGACCTTGTCGCTGGCGGCCCGCAAATCCGCCGAATGGTGGCTGGCCTTCATCGCCTTCGTCGAAAGCTCGGTGTTCCTGGTGCCGGCCGACGTGCTCTATCTGCCGATGGCGCTGTCGCGGCCGGATCGCGCTTACCGCTATGCGCTGATCGCCACCGTCGCCTCTGTGCTGGGCGGCATCGCCGGCTGGTTCATCGGCCACTACGCCTATGACGCCGTGGCGAGGCCGATTCTCGAATTCTACGGCAAGTACGACGAGTTCGAAGCGCTGCGCGCGGGGGCAGGCGTCGGCTTCATCGTCCTGATGCTGATCACGTCGGGCGCTGCCCACCTGCCGCCGATGAAGGTGGTGACGATCCTGTCCGGCGTCATCGGCGTCAATTTGCTGTTGTTCGTGGTGCTGGCGATCGTGGCCCGCGGTGGCCGTTTCCTGCTGCTCGCCTGGCTGCTGCGCCATTATGGCGAACCGATCCGCGAATTCATCGAAAAGCGCCTCGGCCTCATCGCCGGCGCCGGCGCGGCTGCCCTGATTTTGCTCTATATCCTGGTCAAATACGCGTTCTGAACAGAACCATTGCGAGCCGGACGGACCGATTGAAATGACAGCGACCATGAATGCCGACACCGGACGCCAGCGCACGCTGACCGCCTTGTTCCTCGCCGTCGCCATGGCCGCCACCGTCGGCTCGGCGCTCGGCTTCCAGTATCTTGGCGGCTACATCCCCTGCCACCTCTGCCTAGAACAGCGCACGCCCTATTATATCGGCGTGCCGCTGATGGTGCTGGCGGTGATTGCGTCGATGCTGCACGCACCCAGTTGGCTGACGCGCGGCCTGCTGGCCGTCGGCGGCATCCTGATGCTCTACGGCCTCTATCTCGGCGTCTACCACTCCGGCGTCGAATGGCAGTGGTGGGCCGGCCCGACCGATTGTACCGCAGGCGCCGGGCCGGTCGACACCGGCGGCAAGGGCGTGCTCGACGCGCTCGACAAATTCGTGCCGCCGTCCTGCGACAAAGCCGCCTTGCGCATCCTTGGCCTGTCGCTGGCCGGCTGGAACGCCATCGCCAGCCTGATCCTCGCCGCCGTCGCCTTCCGCGGCGCCCTCACCCGCGACTGATTTGGCGCGATGGCGCCGACGCGAGATCGTTCAAAGAATTCGGCAGGCTGAGTCGTATAGAGTGATTGTCGAGAACCGAAGCGGAGCGGACATTTGGTCCGTGAGCATCGGAAGCGCAGACAATTGCTCCAGACGGCCAGCCTCCCGAATTCTCGAACGATCTCAGGGTTCGAGTTCGACATCCCAGTACAGATAATCCATCCAGCTCTCATGCAGATGGTTGGGCGGGAACAGGCGGCCATTGTTGTGCAGATCGTGCACCGTCGGCTGGAAAGGCTTCTGCAGCGGCCACATCTTGGCATGCGCCGGCATCATGCCGCCCTTCCTGAGGTTGCAGGGCGAACAGGCGGCAACGACATTCTCCCATGTCGTCGCGCCGCCGCGATGGCGGGGGATGACGTGATCGAAGGTCAGATCCTCCGGCGTGCCGCAATACTGGCACTGGAAGCGATCGCGCAGGAAGACGTTGAAGCGGGTGAAGGCCGGGTGCCTGGAGGGCTTCACATAGGCCTTCAGGCTGACCACGCTCGGCAGCTTCATCGAGAAGGTCGGCGAGGAGACGGCGTGCTCGTATTCGGCGACGATGTTCACCCGGTCGAGGAACACCGCCTTGATAGCATCCTGCCACGACCAGAGCGACAAGGGGTAATAGCTGAGCGGACGGTAATCCGCATTCAGCACCAGTGCTGGAAGCCCATCCGGAGATACGGCAACCGTCACGTGTTCACCTCCTTGGTTCTAGACCCGAACGGCGCGGATACTGTAAGCCCGACATGACAGGGATGTGAAGCGGATTGTCGCGTCGCCTAAGCGCCAAAAATGCATGATTTTTATGATTTTTTGCGGATTCAGGCCGGCGGCGCGGCGTCCCGCCCTCTGGTTTCGCGATAATAGGACCAGAAAAGCCGTGATGCGACACCTCGCCACGGGCTCCATGATTCGGCCAATGCGATCAGGGTTTTCTCCGGCGGACGCGGCTCGATGCCGAGCGCGTGGCCGACCGCGCTCTGCAGCGCGACGTCGCGCGCGGGGAAGATGTCGGGATGCCCGGCGGCGAATAAGAGATACACTTCCGCCGTCCACGGACCGATGCCGGACACCGCCGTCATCGTCGTGATCGCCTCCTCGGCATCGAGCGAACAGAGGTGATGAAGGTCGAGGCCGTCGACCACGGCCTGGGCAACAGCGATCAGGCCGCGCTGTTTGGGCCGCGACAGGCCGGCTTCGCGAAACATGTCCTCGCCGGCGGCCAGGATCGCCTGCGGCGTCAGCGGATCGACGAGCTTGGTCAGCCGGCCGAAGATGGCATCGGCACTGGCGCGGGACACTTGCTGCGAGACGACGATCGACGCCAGGCTTCGAAACCCCGGCTCGGACAGCCGCAGCGGCACCTCGCCGGCCATGCCGCGCACCTTTTCCAGGCGCGGGTCGATCACGCAAAGCGCATCGAGCCCCCGGGCAATGTCGTCTGATGTCACGATACGGCGCATGCTTTCTTGTTCCTCGACCGTCGACAGGGTAGCAATTGGCGAAGCGCCGCAAAACATGATTGCCGCCTGAGAGATGACACTCCTGACATTCCGCTTCGCGCCCAGCCCCAACGGCGTCCTGCATCTCGGCCACGCCTATTCGGCGCTGCTCAACCAGAAGCTGGCGACACGGGCGGACGGACGCCTGCTGCTGCGCATCGAGGATATCGACACGACGCGCTGCACGCCGCAATTCGAGGCCGGCGTACTTGCCGACCTGAAATGGCTGGGACTTGGCTGGGAAGAGCCGGTGCGCCGCCAGTCCGAGCATTTCGCCGAATACCAGGCGATGCTCGAGCGGTTGATCGCGGAGGAACTCGTCTACCCCGCCTTCATGAGCCGTGGCGAGATCCGCGCCTTCATCACCGACAGCGAAAAGCGTGGGCGCGACTGGCCGCGCGATCCCGATGGCGTGCCGCTCTACCCCGCCGCGGACAAGGCGCTGCCGCTGAAGGAACGTCAGCGGCGGATAGTCGAGAATGCGCCCTTCGCCTGGCGTCTGGATGTCGAGGCCGCCATGGCGCGTGTCGGCAAGGACCTGTCCTGGACGGAGTATTCCGACGAGACGCTTTCCGCGACGCGCTCCGTGGAAGCCCGCCCGCAGGACTGGGGCGACGTGATCTTGGCGCGCCGTGACATCCCGACCAGTTACCACCTCGCCGTCGTCATGGACGATGCGCTGCAAGGCGTCAGCCACGTCGTACGCGGCCAGGATCTGTTTTCCGCCACCGGCGTGCAGCGCCTGCTGCAGCAACTCCTGGGGCTGCCGCAACCGGCCTATTTCCATCATCGTCTCATCCTCGGGCCCGACGGACGAAAGCTGTCGAAGAGCCTGGGCGATACCGGCCTTGCCGCCTTGCGCAATGCCGGCGCGTCGCCCGGCGACATCAGGGGGATGGTCGGGCTTTGAGCGCGGCGCGGCCAAGGTAACGCATGTCGAACTTGACGCCCGTTGAATTCCGGTGATGCATGGATCAATGGTTTCGTTTTGCACGCCGGGTTGAAGCGCAGTAGAGCAGCGCCACGGTCAACTCCCTCCAGTGCGGCGTCTGCGGAACATGCACAGCATCAAGCGGTTCATTCCCGCCACCTTCGTCGTCCTGTGGGCCACCGGCTTCATCGGTGCGCGCTACGCCATGCCGTGGGC
>NZ_RZOL01000332.1:0-7086 GCF_004022985.1 Mesorhizobium sp. M7A.F.Ca.ET.027.02.1.1
GGCTGGACAGCCGCCGGTCCATTATGCCGCCCGCTATCGCATCCTACGAGGACCATTCATGACCGCCGCCCTACAACCCTCAGAACCGGCATTGGCCACCGACCGCGCCCGTCGCGGCGGCCGCGCCGGAAAGCGCGCCGGCGGCTCGGCCGCGTTCGAGCAGCCGGCTTTCCGCCAGCTGAAAAACCCGCTGACGCCGACTAGGCTGGTCTCCGACGACGAGCTGGAATCGATCCACCTCGCCTCCCTGCGCGTGCTCAGGGAAATCGGCGTCGACGTGCTGCATGACGAGGCCCGCAGCATCATGAAGGCGCATGGCGCCGATGTGCGCGACGGCAGCGAGCGGGTGCGTTTCGACAGCGACATGATCCTCGAACTGGTGTCGCACTGCCCGTCGGAGTTCACCATCCATGCCCGCAATCCAGCGCACAATGTGCGCTTTGGCGGCAACAATGTGATCATCTCGATGATGGCGTCGGCGCCCAATTGCTCCGACATCGATCGCGGCCGCCGGCCCGGCAACCAGCAGGACTACCGCAATTTCTTAAAGCTCGCGCAGATGCACAACATCCTGAACTGCACGGGCGGCTACCCGGTCGAGCCGACCGATATCCATCCGTCCGTCCGCCACCTCGAATGCATCCGCGATCTCAGCGTGCTCACCGACAAGGTGTTCCACATCTATTCGCTCGGCAAGGAACGCAATGTCGACGGCATCGAGATCGCCAGGATCGCGCGCGGCATCAGCCACGAGCAGATGCTGGAAGAGCCGTCCGTCTTCACCATCATCAACACGAATTCGCCGCTCAAGCTCGACGTGCCGATGATGGAAGGCATCATCCAGATGTCGAGCAAGGGCCAGGTCGTCGTCGTGACGCCGTTCACCCTGTCGGGCGCCATGGCGCCTGTCACCATCGCCGGCGCACTGGTGCAGCAGAACGCCGAGGCGCTTGCCGGCATCGCCTTCGCCCAGATGGTGCGCAAGGGCGCACCCGTCGGCTATGGCGGCTTCACCTCCAATGTCGACATGAAGTCCGGTTCGCCGGCGTTCGGCACGCCGGAATACATGAAGGCGCAGCTCGTCGGCGGCCAGCTTGCCCGCCGCTACAACATTCCCTACCGCACCTCCAACACCTGCGCCGCCAACACGGTCGACGCGCAGGCGGCTTATGAAAGCGTGTTCTCGCTGTGGGGCGCCATCCAGGGCGGCGGCAATCTGATGATGCATGCCGCCGGCTGGCTCGAAGGCGGCCTGCGCTGCTCCTACGAGAAGACCATTTTGGACATCGACCTGCTGCAGATGGTGGCCGAATTCCTGACCCCACTCGATCTTTCCGACGAGGCACTCGGCTTCGACGCCATCCAGTCGGTCGGTCCCGGCGGCCATTTCTTCGGCACCCAGCACACGCAGGACCGCTACAAGACCGCCTTCTACTCGCCGATCCTGTCCGACTGGCGCAATTACGAGACCTGGGCGGAAGCCGGCTCGCCGACGGCGCTCGAAAAGGCCAACAAGGTCTGGAAGGAGCGGCTGGCGTCCTATGAGGAGCCTTACATGGACCCGGCCATCCGCGAGGAACTCAACGCCTTCGTCGCCAAGCGCCGGTCCGAAGGCGGCGCGCCGACCGATTTTTGATCGGCTCCCCGCCGACCACCCCATCTGATTCAGTTTACGCAAAAACGGACCTATCTTGATGAAATCTCACGTAAAAGCGGTTGTCATCGGCGGCGGCGTCGTCGGCTGCTCGGTTCTCTACCACCTGGCCAAGGCCGGCTGGACCGACATCATGCTGATCGAGCGCTCGGAGCTCACCTCCGGCTCGTCCTGGCACGCGGCGGGCGGCTTCCACACGCTGAACGGCGACCCCAACGTCGCCAAGCTGCAGGCCTATACGGTGCAGCTCTACAAGGAGATCGAGGAGATATCCGGCCAGTCCTGCTCGCTGCATTTGACCGGCGGCGTGATGATGGCCGACACGCCCGAGCGCATGGACTTCCTGCGCCTTGCCCATGCCAAGGGCCGCTATCTCGGCATGGACACCGAGCTGATCACCCCCTCCGAGGCCAAGGCGATGTTCCCGCTGATGGACGAGACCAATTTCGTCGGCGCCATGTGGGACCCGGTCGAAGGCCATCTCGACCCGTCCGGCACCACCATCGCCTACTCCAAGGCGGCGAAAAAACTCGGCGCCGAGATCGTGCTGCGCAACCGCGTCGTGGAACTGACACAGGAGGTCGACGGCACCTGGAACGTCGTCACCGAACAAGGCACGGTGAAGGCCGAGCATGTCGTCAATTGCGGCGGCCTGTGGGCGCGCGAGATCGGCCGCATGGTCGGCGTCGAACTGCCGGTGCTGGCCATGGAGCACATGTATCTGCTGACCGAGCCGATGCCGGAGGTCGAGGAATTCAACAAGTCGACGGGCCGCGAGATGATCGGCGTGCTCGACTTCAAGGGCGAGATCTACACCCGCCAGGAGCGCAACGGCATCCTGCTCGGCACCTATGAAAAAGCCTGCAAGCCGTGGTCGCCGGTCAACACGCCGTGGGATTTCGGCCATGAATTGCTGCCGCCGGACCTCGATCGCATCGCGCCGTCGCTGGAAATCGGCTTCAAGCATTTCCCCGGCATCGAGAAAGCCGGCATCAAGCAGATCATCAACGGCCCCTTCACCTTCGCGCTCGACGGCAACCCGCTGGTCGGCCCGGTGCAGGGCCTGACCAATTTCTGGTGCGCCTGCGCCGTCATGGCCGGCTTCAGCCAGGGCGGCGGCGTCGGCCTCGCACTGTCGAACTGGATGGTGCATGGCGATCCCGGCTTCGACGTCTGGGGCATGGATGTCACCCGCTTCGGCGAATGGGCCGGCCTGCGCTACACCAACGCCAAGGTGCGCGAAAACTATTCGCGCCGCTTCTCCATCCGCTTCCCCAATGAGGAACTCCCGGCAGCACGCCCGGCGCAGACGACACCGCTCTACGACACGATGCTGGCCAACAATGCCGTCATGGGCGACAGCTGGGGACTTGAGACGCCGCTCTGGTTCGCACCTGAAGGCAAGGAACCCAGGGATATCGTCTCCTTCCACCGCTCCAACGATTTTGGGCCGATCGGCGAGGAAGTGCGCGCCACGCGTGAGCGTGTCGGTGTCACCGAGATCGCCAATTTTGCCAAATACGAAGTCTCGGGACCCGCAGCCGAGGATTTCCTCAACCGGCTGATGACCAACCGCATGCCGAAGACCCGCCGCATCGTGCTGACGCCGATGCTCAACGAATTCGGCAAGCTGATTGGCGACTTCACCATCGCCAAGGCGGCAGAAGACCGCTTCATGATCTGGGGTTCCTCGGCGGCGCAGAAATACCACATGCGCTGGTTCGAGAAGCATCTACCGAAGGACGGAACGGTGCGCATCCACCGCTTCGACCAGACGCTGGTCGGCCTGTCGATCGCAGGGCCGAAGTCACGTGACTTGCTGCAGAAATTGGTCGATGTCGATGTCTCGACAAAAGCCTTCCGCTTCATGGATTTCCGCGAGATGGCGGTTGGCGGGGCGCCTTGCATGGTCAACCGCATCACCTACACCGGCGACCTCGGCTATGAAATCTGGATGGCACCGGCCTACGAGCGCCTGGTTTACAAAGCGATCAAGGACGCAGGCGAGGAATTCGGCCTTGTCGATTTCGGCATGCGCGCGCTGCTCTCCATGCGCCTCGAAAAGAATTTTCCGACCTGGTTCCGCGAGTTGCGGCCGATCTATGGACCGTTCGAAGGCGCGATGGACCGCTTCATCAAGCTCGAGAAGAACGACTTCATCGGCCGCGAGGCCGCTGCCAAGGAACAGGCCGAGGGGCCAAAGCTGCGCCGCGTCTCCTTCATCGTCGATGCCACCGACGCCGATGTCATGGGCGATGAGCCGATCTGGGCCAAGGTCAGCAAGGACTATGGCACGGTTGAAAAGCCGCATGGTTATGGCGCGCCCCGCTTCGACGAGGGCGGCAAGGAAATACGTGGCTCCAAGGCTACCGAAGGCGCTTCCGCCGTGCGGGGTATCGTCGACGGTGACTGGCGCGTGGTCGGCTGGGTCACGTCAGGCGGCTATGCGCATTATGTGCAGAAGTCGATGGCGCAGGGCTACGTCCCCGCAGCGCTTGCCGAGGACGAAAGTGCCGGGCTGTTCGAGATCGAGATCCTCGGTCACCGGCGCCCGGCCCGCATCAATGTCGAAGCGCCCTTCGATCCGAGCGGCGAGAAGATGCGGACCTGAGTTTCGACCATGGACAACGCGGGGCCGAAGGGCAGCTTTGGCCGGCATCGCAAGATCATGCCGTTCGAAGCCGACTCGATCGAAGCCTTGCGCGACGCCTCCCGCCAGAAGGCGGCTTCGCTCAACCAGCATGTGCTGGGCTACGGTGCGCAGGCCGAGGCTGAATGGGCCGCGGCGGGCATTGCCGCGCCCGATCTGGCGGCGATGCGCCAATACCGGCTGGAGCGCATCCGCGCCGAGCTGAGGCGCCGCGGCTATGCCGGCGCCGTGCTCTACGATCCCGTCAACATCCGCTACGCCACAGACAGCACCAACATGCAGCTATGGGTGGCGCACAACCCGACGCGGCATTGCTTTGTCGCCGCGGAGGGGCCGGTGGTGCTGTTCGACTATTTCTCCTGCGAGCATTTGTCCGATCATTCCGGCGTCGTCGACGAAGTGCGACCGGCAGTGTCGTGGATGTATCTCTATGGCGGTGAGTTGACCGAGCAAAAGGTCCGCCGCTGGGCCGCAGGAATAGCCGATCTGGTGAAAGAGCATGGCGGCGGCAACAGCCGCATCGCCGTCGACCATATCAATCCGGAAGGCGTCGAGGAGCTGGCTCGCCTCGGCATTTCCATCGGCAATGGCGAAGCGTTGATGGAGAACGCGCGGCTGATCAAATCACCCGACGAGATCCTCGCCATGCGCCGCGCGATCGTCGCCTGCGAGGCGGCGATGGGCGAGATGGAACAAGCGCTGAAGCCGGGGACTTCCGAAAACGAATTGTGGGCGGAACTGCACCGCGGCAACATCGCGCGCGGCGGCGAATGGATCGAGACGCGACTGCTGACGTCAGGCCCGCGCACCAATCCGTGGTTCCAGGAATGCTCGTCGCGCAAGATCGAGGCTGGCGATCTCGTCGCCTTCGACACCGACCTGATCGGCCCCTACGGCTTCTGCGCCGACCTGTCGCGCACATGGCTGTGCGGCGATGGAAAGCCGACCAGCGAACAGCGCGACCTGTTCCGCATCGCTGCCGACCAGATCGGGCACAACACGGCACTGATGCAGCCAGGCATCTCGTTTCGCGACCTCGTCGAACGCTCGGCGGTGCCGCCCGGCGACTGCTTCCCGACGCGCTACGGCGTGCTCTATCACGGCGTCGGCCTGGCCGATGAATACCCGACCTTGCCGCATGCCAGCGACTGGACATCGGACACTCCGGACGGCGTGCTGGAACCGGGCATGGTGCTGTGCGTGGAAAGCTATATCGGCAGGCTTGGCGGGCGCGAAGGCGTCAAGATCGAGGAACAGATACTGATCACCGAGACGGGCAACGAACAGCTCTCAACCTACCCGTTGGATAAGAGACTGCTCGGCTAGCCCGGCAATGGCCTCGCGCAACGCCCCAACCGTCTTTTCCGGTGTCCCTGCGGCGGTGATGTAGGGCAGGCCTTTGCGCCGTCCGGTCCAGCCAACGACCGCCACCCTTTTCGCCGCCGGCTCGAAACGCTGCGCCAGTGCCCAGCTCTTGCAGTCGATGGCCGCTATATCGGCCTTGCCCTCTGCAATTGCGACGATCGAGGAACGGTGCCCACCGCTTTCGCTGCGCGAGGCAAAGAGGTCAAGGCTCTCGCCCATCGCCTCCAGGTCGCGCGTCAAACCGAGGAACCCCGACATCGAATCGAGGCTGTTGAAGGTGAAGCGCTTGCCGCGGATCCGATCTAGTGGGATCAGCGGGCTGCCGTCATTGGGCGAGGCAACCGACGGCGCGCCATCCGCCAGCATGACGATGGCGCTGGAATAGAGCTCGCCCTGCCCGCCTTCGTAGGCGTCGTAGCTTGGCTGGGCAACCACCTGCACATGCCTGGACAGGCCGAGTTCCATCGGCCCCCAGCAGGTCTGCGCGAACAGCAGCGCCGGGTGCAGCCACAGTCTGTGAAAATCGAGTTCGTCCGGCGGCAATGTCACTGGGTCGGGTGCGATCAATGCACCGGCAGCATCACGAATACCGCCCGGCACCGGCGGCAGGTCTCCATTGCGCCGCACGATGGTTTGCGGTGCGTCGATACCCTTTTGCCGAAACACGTCGCGCAACAGCATCCATTGCGCGTCGACCTCGCCGCGCATTTCGGGCCAGTCATACATCGGCAACGCCGCAACCAATTCACTCATGCCGATATCAAATCATCATGTCTGGAAAAATGATCGCAAAAACGCGGCGCCCAATCAGAATTGGCCGACACGGATTCCGGGTAGACCGGAATTATTCCTTCGGCGGCTCCGCGGGAACCGGCGCACTGCCGAGTCCGCTGATGCTGCGCGCCCTGATGCGCGGCTTGAAGGCCCTGCCCGGCTCGGCTTGACGCCGCAGCACCGGGTGCACGATCGGCTCCTTCGCCTTGAACGCATAGGCTTTGATCAGCGCGAAATAGTTGGGATAGGCATAGCCATTGTTCATCCGCAGCCATTCCTCACGGCGGTCGCGAAACAGCTTGGGCAGCTTGTACCAGGCCACGGTCGGGGTCTTGTGATGGACGAAGTGCAAATTGTTGTTGAGGAACAGGAACGACAGCGGCGAGCGCTCGACGATGACCGTGCGGCCTTCCGGATGTTCCGACCATTGATGCTCGGCGAAAGTACGGATCGAGATCAGCGACTGGCCGAGCCAGACCGGCACCAGAATGTAAAGCCACAGCGGGATGCCGAAGCCGAACTGCACGATCGGCATCACGACGGCAAGGCCGATCGCATGCAGCAGCCAGGCCTTGCGGATCGCCTTGTCACCGGCGATCACCTGCTTGGCATCGTCGATGAAGAAGCCGACGCAGGACAGCCA
>NZ_RZOL01000333.1:0-7057 GCF_004022985.1 Mesorhizobium sp. M7A.F.Ca.ET.027.02.1.1
CGGCCGCACCGATGCCGGCGTCCATGCGACCGCGCAGGTGGCGCATGCCGACCTCGCCAAGGCGTGGCCGGGCGACAAGGTGCGCGATGCCGTCAACGCCCATCTGCAGGCGGGCGGGGCGCGCATCGCCATCCTGAAAGCGACAGTCGTCTCCGACAGCTTCGACGCCCGCTTCTCGGCCATCGGCCGCCACTATCTCTACCGCATCCTGAACCGCCGTGCCCCGGCCGCGCTCGACAAGGGCAAGGTATGGTGGGTGCCGAAGCGGCTCGACGCCGGCGCCATGCACGAAGCGGCGAAAGTCCTGCTCGGACGGCATGATTTCACCACCTTCCGCTCGACCCAGTGCCAGGCCAACAGCCCGATCAGGACGCTGGAACGGCTCGATGTGAGCCGACAGGGCGACATGATCGAGGTCAGGGCTTCGGCGCGCTCATTCCTGCACAATCAGGTACGTTCGATGGTCGGCTCGCTCAAGCGCGTCGGCGACGGCGGCTGGACCGCGGCCGACCTGAAAACGGCGCTCGAGGCGCACGACCGCGCCGCCTGTGGCCAGGTGGCGCCGCCCGACGGGCTGTTTCTCACCGGTGTCGATTATCCAGTCGAGACGAGCCCGGACAGGCTCTGAACTCCGACATCCTCCGGCACGGTGATGCCGAGCAGCGCCTGCAGGCCGAACAGCACCAGCAGCGAGGCGATGAACATGCCGACGAAAACGGCGGTGCCGACCGATGCGCCCCTGCCGATCGTGGCGTTGGTCATGCGCCAGATCAGCACCATCGACAGGGCAAACAGGAACAGCGACACAAGGCTCGCAGCCTGGCTTGCGGACGACAGGAAAAGCCGGATCAGCGCCGAGGGCAGCATCAGCCATGCGGTGATGGCCGAAGCCCAGTTGCTGGCGACGACGTAGTGGACGAAGCGGCCGCCGATGCCGGCGCGCGGCGCGATCAGGGCCAGCGCAACCAGCGGCAGCACCCAGGAGCCGATGTCGACCGTCGCCAGGCGGACCAGCATGCTGAAGCGGCCCGCGAAGGCGTCGGGATCGCCGATTTCGTTGGCGATGCCGACCCAGCCGACGATCAGCGCCGGTGCTGCAACGACAATGGCGAAGAAGGAATTCCAGAAGCCGTCGGCCGACAGGTCGAGCAGGCGCAGGCCGTCGGCCTTGCCGAGCATCAATCGCCAGGCGCCCGTCAGCGAAGCTTGGGTTTCGTCCGCCGAAAGCATGCTGTTCAGCCCTGTCCGAACCAGTCTTCTATGAAGCGCTGGTAGATTTGCGTCAGCGTTTCCAAATCGGCAATGGCGACGCGCTCGTCGACCATATGCATTGTCTTGCCGACCAGCCCGAACTCGACCACCGGACAATAGTCCTTGATGAAACGCGCGTCGGACGTTCCACCGGAGGTGGACAGCGTCGGCTCCTTGCCGACCGCCGACTTGATCGAGCCGCGCAGCGTTTCGATAAGCCTGTCGTCGCGGGTCAGGAAGACATGGCTCGGCCGGTCGCGCCAGACGAGCTCGTAGTCGACCGGCGTCTTCTTGCCCTGCCGGTACTTCCTGCGCCTGGCCGCCTGGTCGAGCCGGTTGTGGATCTCGGCCTGCAGGGTCTCGTCCGTCCAGGTGTCGTTGAAGCGGATGTTGAAGGTCGCGGTCGCTTTGGCCGCAATGACATTGGTGGCAGGGTTGCCGACATCGATGGAGGTGATCTCCAGATTGGTCGGCTGGAAATCCCTGGTCCCCTTGTCGAAAACCGGATGCAGCAAGGCGTCGACCAGGCTCATCAGCCCGCGCACCGGATTGTCGGCAAGCAGGGGATAGGCGACATGGCCCTGGCGGCCATTGACGGTGACCGCGCCGGACATCGAGCCGCGGCGGCCGATCTTGATCATGTCGCCGAGAGCGTCCGGATTGGTCGGCTCGCCGACGACAGAGGCATCCCATTTCTCGCCCCGCGAAGCCGCCCATTCGAGCAGCTTCACCGTGCCGTTGATGGCCGGGCCTTCCTCGTCGCCGGTGATCAGCAGCGAGACCGACCCTTTCGGACCGCCATTGGCCTCGACATGGCGCGCCACGGCGGCGATGAAACAGGCAATGCCGCCCTTCATGTCGACGGCGCCGCGGCCATACATCTCGCCATTGGCGATCTCGGCGGCGAAAGGCGGATGCGTCCAGGCGGCTTCGTCGCCGACAGGCACCACGTCGGTGTGTCCGGCGAACATCAGATGCGGGCCATTGCCGGAGCGCCTTGCATAGAGGTTTTCGATATCGGGCGTGCCGTCTTCGGAAAACACCGGCCGATCGACCAGGAAGCCGAGCGGTTTGAGCATCGTCTCCAGCGCGGTCAGCGCGCCGCCCTCAGCGGGCGTCACCGAAGCGCAACGGATAAGGGCGGCGAGGTTTTCGGCGGGATCGGTCGGCAGCGTCATGGCAAAAGCGATAGTCGAAAGCGCAGGGCCTGTCACGGCCAGACATAGGGGCCAGCGTCATGGCTGGCGATGCCGCCGATATTATGGTTTTCATGTCGTATAGCTCCGACCCGGCGCGGGACAGGATGGCAGACAAGGACAGAAGGATCGTCATAGCCGGTGCCGGCAGCATCGGCTGCTATGCCGGCGGCTGCCTGGCGCTGGCCAACCGAGAGGTCATTCTGCTGGCTCGGCCGCGCATCGAGGCAGCGTTGCGGCAGGGTGGATTGCGGGTAAGCGACCTCCAGGGCCGCGATCGCTCGATCAAGCCCGAGGCGCTTGTCGTCACCGTCGATCCGGCCGCCGCTTTGCCGCTGGCGGACGTGATCCTGGTCACGGTCAAGAGCGGCGCCACCCAGGATATGGCGGACCTTATCAAAGCCCATGCCCGGCCCGACGCCGTGGTGATCAGCCTGCAGAACGGTGTCGACAATGCCGACAAGCTGCGCGCTGAACTTGCCGGACGTACGGTGCTGGCCGGCATGGTGCCGTTCAATGTGGTGCAGTCGCCGGACGGCGAACTGCCGCTGCGCGTTCACCGCGCCAGCGACGGCACGGTAATGGTCCAGGATGGCGCCGCCGGCCTGGTCGGCCTGCTTGGCGTCGAAGGGTTTGCGGTCGAAGCCCATGGCGACATGAAAGCCGTGCTGTGGGGCAAGCTGCTGATGAATTTGAACAACGCGCTGGTGGCGCTTTCCGGCCTGCCGCTGGCGACCGAACTGGCCGATCGGCGCTGGCGGCTGATCCTGGCCAGCCAGATCGACGAGGCCCTGAGAGCGATGAGAGCGTCCGGCATCGAGCCGGCGCGGATCGCCGGCCTGCGGCCGGCGTTGCTGCCCAAGGTGCTCAGGCTGCCGGACTGGCTGTTCAAGCTGCTGGCGCGGCGCTTGCTGGCGATCGACCTGCAGGCGCGCTCGTCGATGTGGGACGATCTTCAGCGCGGCCGGCCGACAGAGATCGACGACCTGCAAGGCGCCATCTTGCAGCTGGCGGGGAAGGCCGGCACGCCCGTGCCGACGGTTCAGCGAGTCACCGCTTTGGTGCGCGCGGCGGAAGCGGAGCGGCTTGGCTCGCCGGGCCTGGCGCCGGAGCAGGTTGTTGCACCGGCCGGCCGTCGATCAACGTGATCTTCTGCCAGATTTTCCGCGACAGGTTGGATGCCAGGTTCTCGATGTCGTTGACGCCGTCGATGACCACGTCGTCATTGACCGACTGTGCGAACAATGCGGCGATCTTGCCCGTGATCGACAGCATTTCGGAGCAATAGTCGAGGTAACGCGCCAGGTCGGCGGCATTGGTGATGCGGGCCGGCGAGTGCGCCGTCGGCTTGAAATCGGCCGAAAGGGCTGCCGGATCCTTGGTCAGCTGGTGCATGTCGATGACATGGATCAGCGAACGCAGGCCGTGCAGCTGGCGAAACACCCTTTTGCGCTTGATGCGCTCCTCGGTGCGGATCAGAGCAAGCAAGCCCAACACAGCGAGTATGACGGTATTGATCGAAGCCTCTATGCCTTGCACCGACTGCAGGGCATCGTGGGTTCCCGAAATGCGGTCGATCGGCAAGATGGTACCGACGAACAGGAACACCAGCACACCCGTGACGAAGGCGGCGACGATGAGCCCGCGCAGCCACCAGATCGGTGCTTCGAGCACCTTGGCCGCCTTGGCCAGATCGCGCGACAGCGAGACCAGTTCGGCGGCGACGCCACGCAATCCCGCTTCGGGGAAACGGTCGGCGATCCGCTCTTCCAGCCGCTCGGCGGTTTCGACGATCAGTTTCGGATCAAGCGTGCGGTAGCGCATGTCCGATCGGCCCTCAGGATTGTTCCGGCTCGTTGGTGCGCCGGCCATAGCGGTTGGGTCCAGGCTGCCCTGGAAACAGGCACAACACAAGGAAGGCGACGATCGACACCACCGGCACGAACAGGATCAGCGCGGCAATGCCCGGCTTGTCCAAATCGTGCAGCCGCTTCACCGCCAGGGCGATGTTCGACCACAGCGAGGCGATGAAGGCGACGAAGAAGATGAACGACCACATGTTGCTCTCGGCCGAACCTTCCGGCACCAGCGTGAAGCGGTAGAGCGGGAAGGCCTGGATGATGGCGACGAGCAACCCGCCAAGAAAATAGGCCGCGCGACTGACGCGGCCCGAGGTTTTGAAGAAAAGCCAGGTGAGATCTGATCTGTCAGGCAAGCGGGTCCGGTCCATATTGATTGGCGCCTCTGGCGCCTTCGAGAATGCCGCATTCCACCAGAAACCAGATCGGGCCGATGAGCGGCACCAGCATGATCAGGCTCCACCAGCCCGACTTGCCGCGATCATGCCAGCGCTTGGCGTAGACTGCGAGCGCGAAATAGATCGAGGCCAGAGCGATGAGAATGCCGATGATGCCGATCTGGGCGCCACTGGCGGTGGTGAGACGTGTACCGAGGATCGCATCGAGAATGAAGGCAACGATGCCAATGACGATGAAAACGCCAATCGCGGCCCAGAACTTGCCACGGTTGATGCGACCATCAAAACTTGTGAGCAGATACTTCCAGTCCATGTCACCCCTCCATCTTGAACCAGCGCGACCGATTGTCGCGCCGGCGGAGGGTGCGCTCGCTTTGCGCAAAGATCAATCGCGCAGCAATTCGTTGATCGAGGTTTTGGAGCGGGTCTTGGCGTCGACACGCTTGACGATGACGGCGCAGTAAAGGTTGGGACCCGGCTCGCCGTTCGGAAAGGGCTTGCCCGGCATCGTTCCGGCGACGACGACGGAATTGGGCGGCACTTCGCCATAGAAGATCTCGCCGGTGGCGCGGTCGACGATCTTGGTCGACTGGCCGATGAAGACGCCCATGCCGAGCACCGAGCCTTCGCGCACGATGCAGCCCTCGACCACCTCCGAACGCGCGCCGATAAAACAATTGTCCTCGATGATGGTCGGGCCGGCCTGCATCGGCTCCAGCACGCCGCCGATGCCGACGCCGCCGGACAGATGCACGTTCTTACCGATCTGGGCGCAGGAGCCGACCGAGGCCCAGGTGTCGACCATGGTGCCGCTGTCGACATACGCGCCGACATTGACGAAGGACGGCATCAGCACGGCGCCCGGTGCGACATAGGCCGAACGGCGCACGACCGACGACGGCACGGCTCGGAAGCCCGCCTTTTCGAAGTCGACGGCACTCCAGCCGTCGAACTTCGACGGCACCTTGTCCCACCACACCGCCTCGCCGGGCCCCCCTTTAATGATCTCCATCGGGTTGAGCCGAAACGACAACAGCACGGCCTTCTTCAGCCACTGGTTGACATGCCACTTGCCGTCGGCCTGCCGCTCGGCGACGCGGACGGCGCCGCGGTCGAGCAGATCGAGCGCCGACTGGATGGCGTCGCGCGTTTCGCCGCGCGTTGCTGTCGAAATCGCGTCGCGTTCCTCGAAGGCCTTCTCGATGGTCTTTTCGAGGCTCGCCAGATCGGGCTTCGACATGAATTCGCTCCATTACCAAGCTGTTAAGGGGCAACGCCTTAACCTGTTTTGAAAGTCGCGCGGACCCCTTGGCAGGCTTTGCCTGCCTGGATCTTCGCATGTAGCAGGTTCTTGTCACAAAACCGCGGGACACTTTTGCGGAACCTGCTTATGTGAAGCCTTGGTGAGGGTCAATCGCGGCTGCGTCATGGGGCGGCGCAAGTGAAGAATTTGGACGGGTAGAGCATATGACACCTATGGAAAAGGCGGGCTGGACGCCACTGCCGCATTCGGACGAGGATCTGGAGCGGTCGAAGAGTGTGCCGGATACGCCGCAGACGCGTGCCGAAACCTACCGGCTCGCCTGGAACGATCCCGACTTCATGACGCGGCGCGAGTTGCGCGCGGTCCGGCTGCAGCTTGAATTGCTGAAACCGGAAATGATCCTGGCCGAACGCGGCATCCGTTCGACGGTGATCCTGTTCGGCGGCGCGCGCCTGCCGGAACCCGGCGGCGAGGCCTGGGCGGCCAAGAACGAGACGCAGAAGAAGAACCTCGAGGAGAACAGCAAATACTACGAGGAAGCGCGCAAATTCGCCCGCCTCTGCTCGCAGCAGTCGGCTACCTCCTATTACCGCGAATATGTCGTGGTGACCGGTGGCGGGCCCGGCGTGATGGAAGCGGGAAACCGCGGCGCCGACGATGTCGGCGCGCCGTCGATCGGCCTCCACATCGTCCTGCCGCACGAGCAGGCGCCGAACATCTATGTGACGCCGGAGCTCTGCTTCAACTTCCATTATTTTGCTATCCGCAAGATGCATTTCGTCATGCGCGCCAAGGCGGTCGCGGTGTTTCCGGGCGGCTTCGGCACGATGGATGAATTCTTCGAGACGCTGACCCTGATCCAGACAGGGCGCATGGAGCGCGTGCCGGTGATCCTGTTCGGCAAATCCTTCTGGAAGCGGGCGATCAATCTCGATTTTCTCGCCGAGCAGGGCACGATCAGCCCCGGCGATCAGGACATCATCGACTTCGTCGACACCGCCGACGAAGCCTGGGGGATCATCAGCCGGTTCTACAAGTTAGGGGAGTAGGGGAGTGGGGAATTGAAGAACTGGGGAACTGGGGGAATTG
>NZ_RZOL01000334.1:0-7040 GCF_004022985.1 Mesorhizobium sp. M7A.F.Ca.ET.027.02.1.1
TCATTGAAGCGGCTGTCCAACCAACCGCGCCATTTGCGGTGCAATGTCGCCGAGACAAGATTGCGGACGCCGGTGAAGCCAGCGTCCTTGAGTACCACCAGCAGCACGAGGACGCCGGCATTGATCAGCAGCGAGCGAAGCGGCGTGGTGTTGGCGGCGTCATGGAAGAAGGCGATCGAATTGACCAGTTCGCCGGAGGCTTCGGCGAACCAGACACCGGCCTTGCTGGACAGCGCCGTGAGCACCGCGATCACCAGCGTCAGCGTCCAGGCTTCCTTCCAGCGGTCGGAAACCCAGTAGGCCCGCATCAGGCCCCAGAAGCTGCGCATCGACGACACCGGCGTCAGAAGCGATCGCCCTGCGGCATCGCGAGGTGTTTTTTCCGGTACTGACTCTTGCGATGGTCTACCGACCCGAATCACGATCCCGCCCAAACCTTTTTTCTTTTGTTACGGATGGTAACACCAATTGATCATTTTCCATTAATTTAAAACCGGCCCGACCGGATTGCCCCGGCAGCCGTTGCCGTGAGGCAACAGATTACACGCTGAAATATAGCGACAACGGTCGGCAATAATCAAAATATCGATATTGATTTCAGATACTTGATCTTCAATAAAATGCCGTCGATGGAGCTTCCCCTGGGGAAGGCTTTCACACGGTTTCGTGAACTCGAAATCGTGTCGAGCGATCGGTTTTCTCACTGCGGACGGCCCAGAGAGCTCGAAAATTTGCGGTTCGTGACTCGCCAGGAATGCCGTGGTCGTCCTTGCCAGGGGCAGGAAGTGACGGGAGAATCGATCGAGCGGCGCGTTCCGTCTTGTCCGGTCAGCTGAGGGACTGCGTTTGACAATTCATCCGCTTGGGGTTGAACCTTGCCCGCCATCGTCGACACTCATGCATGTCCGGTTCTCCAACAAGGAAGCTCCCAATGCTTGCACGCGCGGCCGCAATCCTGTCCCTCTTCGCCTGGCTGCCCCTCGTACCTTTGGCGCATGCCGGCCAGCAGAACATCCCGGCCAGCGCCGAAGGCCAGATCGAGTTCAACACGCCGTCCGGCAACATCGGCTGCATCTACACGGCCAAAGGCGGCACCGGCACCTATGAGCCAAAGGATGGCGGCCCGGAGTTGAGCTGCTCGCGCGTCGAGCCGAGCTACGTCACGATTATCCTGGGTCCGAAGGGGCCAGCCACGCTGATCAAGAACCCGGGCGAGCAGGGCTGCTGCAGCGATGTCGACAAGCTTGGCTACGGCAACAGCTGGAGCGCCGGGCCGTTCTCGTGCCAGTCGTCAACCAAGGGGCTGACCTGCACGGCCACGAACGGCCATGGATTTTTCATCAGCAAGGCCAAGGCGACGGTGAAGTAACGTTTGCTGCTGCCGAGGAGAGGGCGGTCGGCTCAGCCGGCCTTGTCCAGTTCGCCGCGCGCCTTGGCGGCCGCCACCTGGCGAATGGCATCGGCCAGCGTGTCGGCATCCTGTGCGCCCATGACCGCGTATTTGTCCTCGAGCAGGAAGCACGGCACGCCAGAAATGCCCATGCGCGACGCGGTGGCGATCTCGGTGCGCACCGCCTCGACATCGGCCTCGGTCGGCAAAAGCGTGGCGACCACGGACGCATCCATGCCGGCCTCTCGCGCCGCCTCGACCAGCACGGCATGATCGCCAATGTTGGCGCCTTCCTCGAAATTCAGCTGGAACAGCCGGCGCACAAGCCTGTTCTGAATGGCTTCGCCGGCGGCACCTGCCCAGCGGATCAGCCGATGCGCATCCAGCGTGTTCGGCGCCACCTTGATGGCGTCAAAGGCGAACGAGATGCCTTCGATTTCGCCCAGCGGCTCGATGCGGGCGTGAATCTCGCGGATGCGCTGATCACTGCCGAATTTTGCCAGCATGTATTCGCGGCGGTCCTTGCCTTCAGGCGGAATGGTCGGATCGAGCTGGAACGGCCGCCAGCGGACATGCACGTCGACATCGCCGACGGCGGCAATCGCCCTGTCGAGCCGCTTCTGGCCGATGAAGCACCAGGGGCAGACGACATCGGACACCACATCGACGGTGATGGCGTTCAATTCGCTCATCTCGATCTCCTGATCCCTCAGTTGGGTTTGCGCCACCATGTTGGCAGTTGATACCCGAATATGGGCGTCTTTTGCGGATGTTCCAGGTAGTTCCAGTAGGCAATCCATTGCTGCGTGTTGTGCTGCATCGGCACCATGTAGTTGCCGGAGATCAGCAGCCGGTCGAGAACGCGAACGGCGGCAACATAATCCTCCTTGGAGCGGGCGCGCAGCATCGCCTCGATCGCCGCGTCCACAGCCGGATCGGCGACGCCTGCGAGATTGAACGAGCCTTCCGTCCTGGCCGCGGCGGAACTCCAGCGCCCGCTCTGCTCGATGCCGGGCGACAACGAATTGTTGAAGCCGCTCGATCCGATCAGGACCTCGAAATCGAAGCGCTGCTTGCGCGACTGGATCTGGTCGCCGTCGAGGCTGCGAATGGTGAGATCGATACCGATCTTCTCCAGCGTGCGCTGGTAGATGCCGGCAAGGCGCTCCTCGTCCTGCGATGCGGTCAGGATTTCGAAGCTGAAGGGTTTGCCTTCGGGATCGAGCATCGTTCCATTCTGCACGTGGTAGCCGACACTTTTCAAAAGATCGAAGGCTGCCTTCAGCACGCGGCGGTCCTGGCCCGATCCGTCGGTCACCGGCGGCCGCCATGTACCGTCCATGACATCGGCCGGGACGCGGCCGGGGTAGGGCGCCAGAAGCGCTTTCTCCCTGTCGTCGGCCGGATGGCCGATCGCGGAAAGCTCGGAATTCTGCCAGTAACTCATCGTGCGCGTGTATTTGCCGCCGAACAGGTTCTTGTTGGCCCATTCAAAGTCGTAGAGCATGCCGAGCGCGCGCCGCACGACAGGGTTGGCGAATTTCGGCAACCGCGTGTTGAACAGGAAACCGGTCACCACGGGCGGAATGCCGGTGTCGAAGGTTTCGGCGACGACGTCGCCCTTGTGGAAGGCCGGAAAATCGAGATCGCGCTCGCGCTTCACCGGATCACTGTCGTCGTCGATGGCGCAAAGGCCTTTCTTGAACGCTTCGAGCTTGGCGTTGGCGTTGAGGAAATACTCGATGGTGATCTGGTCGTAATTGTCGAAACCGCGCTTGGCCGGGACGTCCTTGCCCCAGTAGTCCGGGTTGCGCTTGAACACGATGCGCTGGCCGGGCTGCACCTGCGCGATCCTATAAGGGCCGCTGCCGATCACCGGCTTGAGCGCCGTCCTGTCGAAAGTCTCCTTGTCGAAGGCGTGCTTCGGGATGATCGGGGTCAGCGCGATGATCAGCGGGAATTCGCGATCGGCCTTGTCGTTGAAGGTGAAGCGCACGCTGTGATCGCCGGTCTTTTCGAGCTTGGCGACCCTGGCCATGCGATCGCTGTAAGGCGGGCGGCCTTTCTCGGTGTAGACGTCATAGCTGAACAGCACGTCCTCCGGCGTCACCGGCTGACCGTCCGACCATTTGGCCTTCGGATTGAGATGGAATTCGATGCTCTTGCGCTCCGGGTCCATGTCGGCGCTGTCGGCCAACAAACCGTAGAGCGTGAAAGCCTCGTCGGCATTGCGCTGCATCAACGGCTCGAAGACCAGATTGCCGAAGATCGTATCCATCATGCCGCGCGCCGTCGTGCGCAGGCTCTTGAGGATGAAAGGGTTCAGATTGTCGAAGCTGCCGACGACGCAATAGGTGATCGAGCCACCCTTCGGCGCGTCGGGATTGACGTAATCGAAATGCGTATAGCCGGGCGGTAGCGCCGGCTCGCCCTGCATGGCGATAGCGTGCTTCGGCTCCGATGCGGCCGGCTGATGCGAAAGGGCGAGAAACGATATCCCGGTGATCAGCCAAACAACAACGCGGCCCATGACCGTCTCCTTACTGGGTCGGCTTGATGATTCGGTGTGCACCCTAGCATGAGGCGGCTGCGCGCCGGCCAACCGCGCGTTCAACAATTGCTGACGCCGGGCTGGATTCGGCCTCGCTTGCAGTGTAACACGCCCTCCGAAGTCATTCTGTTGCCTCATTTCGGCAACAGGTAGCTGGACCACACGGCACGAAGAAGCCGGTCCCGGGATCATTTGAGAGGAAGTGCACGACATGACGAGCCTGAACAGCAACGCGTACCGCCTGTCGGTCATGGCCGCTGGCGTGGTCGGCTTTCTCGGCGCAGGACTTCCCGCTGCTTCCGCACAGCAGCAACAGCAGATTCCGCAAGGCTGGTTCAAGGCCTGCACCAAGCAGGAAGACGTCGACATCTGCAATGTCCAGAACATCACCACCGCCGGCAACGGCCAGCTGGTCACCGGCGTCAGCCTGATCGAGCTGAAGGGCAAGGTGAACCGCAAGGTGTTCCAGGTGACGGTCCCGACCGGCCGTCTGGTGCCTCCCGGCATCGGCCTGCAGATCGACACCGGCAAGGCGCAGAAGCTCGACTATGTGATCTGCTTCCCGGATCGTTGCGTGGCGGAAGTGCCGCTGACCGATCAGCTCGTCGCCGCGTTCAAGAAGGGCCAGGCGATCACTCTGACCTCCGTCAATTTCCAGAACCAGCCCAATCCGATCAAGGTCGCCCTGCAGGGCTTCAGCGGCGCCTATGACGGACCGGCGCTGCAGCAGTCGGACATCGAGGACCGGCAGAAGAAGCTTCAGGACTTCGTCGCCAAGAACAACCAGGATTTCGCCAAGAAGCTCAAGGAAGAGCAGGACAAGGCGAAGACCGCCAACTGATCGGCCGATATCGCCGAGCCACAAAAAAGCGGGGTCATGCCCCGCTTTTTTTGCGCCCATCTCTCCGCGGGTTAATGCCTCGACTGCCGTTTCGGCTGGTAGCGCCCGTCCGGCTTCTTGTCGAACATCTCCTTGATCTGCGGATGCCGGACCGGCTCCCCCGACTGATCCTCAAGCAAATTCTGCTCGGAGACGTAGGCGATGTACTCGGTCTCCGAATTTTCGGCGAGCAGATGATAGAAAGGCTGATCCTTGTGCGGCCGCACGTCGGCGGGGATGGCTTCGTACCATTCGTCGGTGTTGGCGAATTGCGGATCGACATCGAAAATGATGCCCCTGAATGGAAACAGCCGGTGGCGAACCACCTGTCCGATTGCGAATTTGGCTGTTTTCATCGTACTCACCACTGAATCCTTGGGCTTATTTGGCGCAGACCGCGCATCAATTCAATCCCGAGGCGCTTGACGCCCTATTAAGCAACGGGCTAGCCCGGCGCCAGGGTTTCGGACCAGCATAAAAATGTCTGACGTCATCGGTCTTGTTCTTCCGTTCTTCGGCTTGATTTTTGTCGGGTTTCTGGTGGCGCGCATCACCAGGCAGCCGCTGGAGGCGCTCGGCTGGAGAACACGTTCATCGTCTATGTCGCGCTGCCGGCACTTTTCTTCCAACTGCTTGCCAAGACGCCGTTCGAAGACCTGACGGAATGGCGCTTCATCTTCGGTTCGGTCGTCTCGACCTTCATGATATTTTCCTTGATGTTCATGGGGTCGATCCTGACCTCGCGCGGCGAGATAGCGCAATCGACCATCAAGGCGCTCGCGGCCGCCTATGGCAATATCGGCTATATGGACCGGGGCTGGCATTGCTGGCCTTCGGCGAGGAGGCGGCTGTGCCGGTCGCCTTGATCTTCTGTTTCGAGAACATCATGCATTTCGCCATCGCGCCCATGATGATGGCGCTGTCGGGCGACGACAAGACCACGCCTCTCCGGCTTGCGCTCGGTGTCGTGCGCAAGATCGTGCTGCACCCGTTCATCATCGCAACCGCCCTGGGCGTCGGCGCCGCCTATATCGGCTTTCGACCGCCCGTGCCGGTGGAGCGATTTCTGGAATATCTTTCCCGGGCGGCCGCACCTTGCGCGCTGTTCGCCATGGGCGTCACGCTGGCGCTCAGGCCGCTCAATCGCGTCCCGCACGAGATGGTTCCGATTGCGGCGCTGAAACTGATCCTGCACCCGTTGCTCTGCTATGTCGTGCTGAGCTGGATCGGCAATATCTCTGAGACATGGGTCTTCTCGGCGGTGCTTCTGGCGGCGTTGCCGACCGCCACCAACGTCTTCGTCATCGCCCAGCAGTATGGCGTCTGGGTACAGCGCGCGTCGGCCAGTGTGCTGATCACAACCTGCCTGTCGGTCGTGACCGTCACCGGGCTGCTCTACCTGATCCGGCACGATATCCTAGCGCCGGACCTGTTCCCCTACCCCGCCGGCAAGCGCGGCAAAACCGCTGCCGGGACGAAGCCCCTCGCGCATGAAAAAAGCCCGAAGCGGCGCGAAGCCACCGAGCACGCCGAGCCCGGCCACGCGGGCCATCTGGGCCGGCAGCATGTCGGAAAGCAGCGACATGTTGAGCAGGTTGACCGCGCCGCTACGCGCCAGAATATCGGGGCGGCGCTTGAAATCGTAAGCCGCAAGCGCCTTGGCTGCACCCGGGTCGGCTCGATTTTCACAAGCGATTCCAACCAGATCATCGACGTCCCTGATGCCGAGATTGAGGCCTTGCGCACCAATCGGCGGAAACACATGGGCGGCTTCGCCGACCAGCGCCACCCGATCTCGGGCGAAACGCAGTGGCGTCACCGCCGAAAGCGGATAGATCTGCCGGCCCGGCTCGACCGTCACCCGGCCCAGCATCGACTGCATCTGCTGTTCAACCCGCTGAGAAAGCGTCGTATCGTCCAGTGCGGCGAGGTCGGTCGCGGTCTCGGGCTTGACCACCCAGACCAGGCTGGAGCGATTGCCGGGCAATGGGACCTGCGTGAACGGACCGGTCTCGGTGTGGAATTCGGTCGAGGTGAAGGCGTGGTCGCCGCTATGGCCGAAATTGAGGACGAGAGCTGCCTGCGGGTAGGACCGGGCCGAGGTCGAGATGCCGGCCGCCTGGCGCGCCGGTGACAACCGCCCATCGGCGGCGACCGCAAGCGATGCGTCGACCGTGCTGCCGTCGGCCAGGACGGCACGGGCGTGCTCGGCATCGAGA
>NZ_RZOL01000335.1:0-7002 GCF_004022985.1 Mesorhizobium sp. M7A.F.Ca.ET.027.02.1.1
CCTCCATACCGCGTGCACCATGCACGCCGGCAACAAGCGCCTTTTCAAGGGGACTGCGGGGAGCCCAGGAAAAATCAACCACGCTGGCGCCCTCCATCCGGATCGTAGAAGACGGGATTGCAGAATTCGACATCGTAGTCTTCGCCGCGCAACGGGTCATGCGCATGCACGATCTCGCCGATGCGTTCGCGGCCGCGTTCGACAAGCGCGAGCCCGATCCACTGATCCAACGTCGGCGAGAAGCAGACCGAGGTGACATAGCCCTGGTCGTTACCAGGTCCCGGTGTCTGTCCCTTCGGGATGACGTGCGCACCGGAGCGCAGCCGGCGTGCCTTGTCCGTCGGCTTGATGCCGACGACGACCTGCCGGTCCGGGTCTACCAGCGCCTCGCGTCCGGCCATGACGCGGCCGATATAGTCTTTCTTGGTCGACATCATCTTGCCCAGGCCAAGATCGGCCGCCGTCGTCGTGCCGCTCAGTTCCGGTCCGGCAATGTGGCCCTTTTCGACGCGCATGACGCCGAGCGCCTCGGTGCCGTAAGGCGTCACGCCGAACGGCGCGCCGGCCAGCATCAAATTGCGCGCCATGGCATCGCCAAAGCGCGCCGGCACCGAAATCTCGAAAGCCATCTCGCCTGAGAACGAGATACGGAACAGCCGTGCCCTCAGGCCCCCGCGAAGTGCTACTTCGCGCGCGCCCATGAATGGAAAGCCTTCGTTGGAAAGGTCTTCGGCCGGGTCGACGATTTCCCTGAGCAGGTCGCGTGTCTTCGGCCCGGCGATCGAGAATTGCGCCCACTGGTCGGAGACGGAAGTGAGCTGCACGTCGAGCTCCGGGAACAGCACCTGGCGGCAGAATTCGAGATGCTGCATCACCAGCCCGGCCTTGGCCGTGGTGGTGGTCAGGAAGAAATGATCCTCGGCCAGCCGCGATGTCGTGCCATCGTCATAGACGATGCCGTCCTCGCGCAGCATGAGCCCGTAACGCGCTTTTCCCACCGCAAGATTGGAGAAGGTGTTGATGTAGACGCGATCCAGGAAAGCGCCGGCATCGGGACCGTGCACGTCGATCTTGCCGAGCGTCGAGACATCGCAGAAGCCGACGCCGCCGCGCACCGCCTTGACCTCGCGGGTCACCGATTCCAGCCAGTCCTTCTCACCGGCGCGCGGGTACCATTGCGCCCGCTTCCACAGGCCGGTGTCGACGAAGACAGCGCCCTGTTCCACGGCCCAGTGATGCGACGGCGTCAGCCGCGTCGCATGAAACGTCTCGTCGCGATGATGACCGGCGAAGGCGCCGATGGCGACCGGCACGTAAGGCGGCCGGTAGATTGTCGTGCCGGTCTCGGGGATCGAACGGCCGCTGACCGCGGCCATGATGGCAAGGCCGGCGACATTGGAGGTCTTGCCCTGGTCGGTCGCCATGCCGAGCGTCGTGTAGCGCTTCAGGTGCTCGACGGATTCAAAGCCTTCGCGTTGCGCCAGTTCGATGTCGGAGGCGGTGACGTCGTGCTGGTAATCGACAAACGCCTTGCCCTTGCCGGCGACGTGCCATAGCGGCGTCAGCGAGAATGCCTCGTCGTCGGCGGCAGGCGCGATACCCACTGTGCCGCTATGTCCCGTGTCACGCGCCGCTGCCGCGCCGGCGGCAAATCCCTGGCTCAGGCAGGCGCCGAGGCCGAAATCGCCATTGGTGGCACCCGCGGCGACCATGCCTGGAGGCGCGCCGTCCGGCACGAAGGCAGATATGTCGTTCTGCCATTTCGGCCGGCCACGATGGTAGGAAGTCAGCCCGACAGCCGGGTTCCAGCCGCCAGAGACCGCGAGGCCGTCCGCTTCGACCTCGGCGCGCGCGCCACCGGTCAGCGAGACCGCGATTTTCCTGACGCCATCCTTGCCGCCATCGACGCCACTGACGGAACCATGCAGCACCGGGAAGCCACCCTTGGAGGCCAGCGAACGATGCGCCGGCGACACTTCGGACCGTGCATCGATGACCGCCGCGATCTGCAGGCCGGCCCCGAGTGCAGTCTCGACCGTACGCCAGCCATCCTCATTGTTGGTGAACAGCGCGAGGCGCTTTGCCGGTGTCGCCGCATAGCGCGCGACATAGGTGCGCATGGCGGACGCCATCATAACACCGGGCGTGTCGTTGCCGGCAAAGACGATCGGCCGTTCGATGGCGCCGGCCGCGACGACGCAGCGCTTCGCCACGATCCGCCACAGCCGCTGTCGCACCTGGTGCTCGGGCGGCGAGGGCAGGTGGTCGTTGACCCGCTCGATCGCGCCATAGGTACCGCCATCATAGACGCCGAACAATGTCGTGCGGGTCATGATGCGGACATCGGGCATATCGGCCAATTCAGCCAGCGTCCGCGACAGCCATTCGGCTGCCGGCACACCATCGATCGTGCCGCCATCCGACAGCAGGCGGCCGCCGGGGACAAAATCCTCTTCGCACAGGATGACGCGGGCACCAGCGCGGCCGGCTGCCAATGCCGCGGCCAAACCGGCCGGACCTGAACCGGCGATCAGCACATCGCAATGCGCCCATGCCTTGTCGTAGTGATCGGGATCGGCGATGCCTGAGGCACGGCCGAGGCCGGCGGCGCGGCGGATCGCCGGCTCGTAGATCGCTTCCCAGAACTTCGCCGGCCACATGAAGGTCTTGTAGTAGAAGCCGGCGACGAAGATCGGCGCGAACAGCTGGTTCACCGACATCACATCGTGGCGCAGCGACGGCCATCGGTTCTGGCTGGCGGCCTCGAGCCCGTCATAGAGTTCGGCTGTCGTCGCCTTGGTGTTCGGCTCGCGCCGTGCGCCGGTGCGCAGCTCGACCAGCGCGTTGGGTTCTTCCGAACCAGCGGTGAGAATACCGCGCGGGCGATGGTATTTGAACGATCGGCCGACCAGCTTGACGCCGTTGGCGATCAGCGCCGAGGCGAGCGTGTCGCCCTGGAAGCCGGAGAAAATCTTGCCGTCGAAACGGAAGTTCAGTGGCACCGAGCGGTCGATGAGACCGCCGGACGTGAGACGGTGGGATTGGCTGGAAGTCACGATTGCCGACCCTTCGTCGCTTCGATGTCATGCGGCAGCGTCGAGCTGCCCCTCATCGCCCTGCCGGGCACTTCTCCCCGTATAGTGACGGGGAGAAGGACGCTCTCGTCCAAGATTTCGCCAATCCTCAACGTTGCAGGAATAGCGGCCAGGTTGCAGCCAGCGGCCCTCTCCCCGTCCCTATACGGGGAGAGGATGCCGGCAGGCAGGTGAGGGGCGGCGCTGACTTGCACAAGAAAATTCATTTCGCGACCTGCCTCGCACCCACGCCAGCCGCCGGCTCAACGGCGGAAATCTCGTGCGTCAGCGTGTTGCGGGTGACCTTCAGCCAGGCCCGGCAGCCGCCGCCATGGTACCAGTATTCGCTGGTCGCGCCGGCGACATTGTCGCGCAGATAGACATAGTCGAAGACCTCGTCTTCCGAGGCGCCGGCTTCGGGCCGTACGGGCTTGGCGTCGCCGAGATAGGTGAACTCGCCGAGTTCGCGTTCGCCGCAGAAGGGACAGACAATGCGCATGCTGTTCTAGACCGCCTTCAATGCAGGTTCGGTTGGGCGCCCTGGCCCTTTTCGTCGATCATCGCACCAGTCCGGAACCGGTCGAGGCGGAACCGTGCGGCCTCTTCGTGCGATTCATCGCGGGCCAGAAGGTGGGCAAAGACAAAGCCGGAGCCCGGCGTCGCCTTGAAGCCGCCATAGCACCAGCCGGCGTTGAGATAGAGCCCGTCGACCGGTGTCTTGTCGATGATCGGCGAGCCATCCATCGACATGTCCATGATGCCGCCCCACTGGCGCAGCAGGCGCACGCGGCCGATCATCGGCATCAGCGCCATGCCGCCCTCGCAGACATCCTCCATCACAGGCATGTTGCCGCGCTGGGCGTAGGAATTGTAGCCGTCTATATCGCCGCCGAAGACCAGCCCGCCCTTGTCGGACTGGCTGACGTAGAAATGGCCGGCGCCGAAGGTCATGACGCCAGGGATGAGCGGCTTGATCGCCTCGGAGACAAAGGCCTGCAGCACATGGCTCTCGATCGGCAGGCGCAGGCCGGCCATCGCCGCGACGCGCGACGAACTTCCGGCGACCGCCATGCCGACCTTGCCGGCACCGATCTTGCCGCGCGATGTCTCGACGCCGGTCACCTTGCCATTGGCGTCCCTGACGAAGCCGGTGACTTCGCAATTCTGGATGATGTCGACGCCGAGTTCGCTCGCCGCATGGGCATAGCCCCAGACCACCGCATCGTGCCGCGCCGTGCCGCCGCGCCGCTGCAAGAGCCCGCCTTGCACGGGAAAGCGCGCATTGTCGAAGTTCAGGAACGGGATCATCTTCTTGACGGCAGCGAGGTCGAGCAGTTCGGCGTCGATGCCGTTGATGCGCATGGTGTTGCCGCGCCGCGCATAAGCGTCGCGCTGTGCGTCGGAGTGGTAGAGGTTGATGACGCCGCGCTGGCTGACCATCGCATTGTAGTTGAGGTCCTGCTCCATCCGCTCCCACAGCTTCATCGACAATTCGTAGAAGCCGGTGTTGCCGGGCAGACCGTAATTGGAGCGGATGATGGTGGTGTTGCGGCCGGCATTGCCGGAGCCGATCCAGCCTTTTTCGAGTACGGCGACATTCTTGATGCCGTACTCGCTGGCGAGAAACCAGGCGGTGGCAAGCCCGTGGCCGCCGCCGCCGATGATCACCACGTCGTAGCGATCCTTCGGCGTGGCGTCGCGCCAGGTGCGCTGCCAGTTCTTGTGGCCGGACAGGGCGGCGCGGGCGAGCGAGAAGATAGAATATTTCATCAGTTCATTCCGAGGTCGCTCGCACCGCGCTGGTGGTCAGATATCCAGCGTGTGGTCGCGCTCCCATTGCGTGAAGTGCGAAGCATAGGAATTCCATTCCTGGTGCTTCAGCTTTAGGTAGGCCGACGAGAATTCCTCACCCAGCGCCGCCTTGAGCGATTTGTCCTTGTCGAACTCTCGCAAGGCGTCGAGCAGGTTGAGCGGCAGTTTTGGAGCGCCCTTCACCGTGTGCCCATGCTGGTACATGTCGATGTCGTAGCGCTTGCCGGGATCGGCCTTCGAGCGGATGCCGTCGAGGCCGGCGGCGATGATAACCGCCTGCAGCAGATAAGGGTTGGCAGCACCATCCGGCAGCC
Organism: Mesorhizobium sp. M7A.F.Ca.ET.027.02.1.1; assembly: GCF_004022985.1. Taxonomy (NCBI): domain Bacteria; kingdom Pseudomonadati; phylum Pseudomonadota; class Alphaproteobacteria; order Hyphomicrobiales; family Phyllobacteriaceae; genus Mesorhizobium; species Mesorhizobium sp. M7A.F.Ca.ET.027.02.1.1. The sequence continues at coordinate 5,201 of NZ_RZOL01000335.1, forward strand.
GCAGCTCGAAGCGGCCGGGGCCGGGCACGCGCACCATGTGGGTCCGGTTGTTGCCGGTCCAGGTCACCGTGTTCGGCGCCCAGGTCGCGCCCGAGATGGTGCGCGGCGCGTTGATGCGCTTGTAGGAGTTGACCGTCGGGTTGGTGATCGCGGCAAGCGCGGAAGCATGCTTCATGATGCCGCCGAGGAAATTCCGGCCCTTGGCCGACAGGCCGAGTTCCATCGCATTGTCGGCGAAAACGTTGGTCTTGCCCGATTTGTCCCAGACCGAAATATGGGCATGGCAGCCATTGCCGGTCAGGCCCTGGAAGGGTTTGGGCATGAAAGTCGCGCGCAGGCCGTGCTTCTCGGCGATCGACTTGACCATGAACTTGAAGAACGAGTGCTTGTCGGCGGTCGCCAGCGCGTCGTCGAAGGCCCAGTTCATCTCGAATTGGCCGTTGGCATCCTCGTGGTCGTTCTGGTAGGCGCCCCAGCCGAGCGCCAGCATGTGGTCGCAGATCTCGGCGATGACGTCATAGCGGCGCATCACCGCTTGCTGGTCGTAGCAGGGCTTTGAGGCCGTGTCGTATTCGTCGGAAATCGTCTTGCCATCCGGCGAGATCAGGAAGAACTCGGCCTCGACGCCGGTCTTGACGTGCATGCCGTCGCTGGCTGCTTCCGCGATCAGCCGCTTCAGCGTGTTGCGCGGCGCCTGGTCGACCTCCTTGTCGTCCATGATGCAGTTGGCGGCGACCCAGGCAACCTCCGGCTTCCACGGCAGCTGGATGACCGAGTCCGGATCCGGCACCGCCAGCATGTCGGGATGTGCTGGCGTCAGGTCCAGCCAGGTGGCGAACCCGGCAAAGCCGGCGCCATCCTTCTGCATGTCTGATATCGCCTGCGCCGGCACCAGCTTGGCACGCTGGCCACTGAACAGGTCAGTGTAGGAAATCATGAAATATTTGACGTTTTTCGCCCTTGCGAATTCTGCAAGATCAGTTGCCACGCTAGTTCCCCATTTTTGTCGATTGTTGTTCCCCGAGTATGCGGGAACCGGCCCTTCGTTGATCAGAAGCCGTTCTTCCCCGGTATCCAGTTGGTGCCGGCCAGCGGCACGCCGGCCATGGCGGCTGCCTCGATCGTCAGCGCGACGAGGTCCTCGGGTTCAAGATTGTGCAGGCTGTTCTTGCCGCACGCACGCGCGATGGTCTGCGCTTCCAGCGTCATCACCTTGAGGTAGTTCGCCAGCCGGCGCCCGGCAGCCACCGGGTCGACCCGCTTCATCAATTCCGGGTCCTGCGTGGTGATGCCGGCGGGGTCGCGCCCCTCGTGCCAGTCGTCATAGGCGCCGGCCGTGGTGCCGAGCTCGTTATACTCGGCCTCCCAGCGGGGATCGTTGTCGCCGAGCGCGACGAGGGCAGCCGTGCCGATCGAGACCGCGTCGACGCCGAGCGCCAGCGCCTTGGCGACATCGGCGCCGTTGCGGATGCCGCCGGAGACGATCAGCTGCACCTTGCGGTGCATGCCCAGATCCTGCAGCGCCTGTACCGCCGGCCTGATGCAGGCAAGCGTCGGCATACCGACATTTTCGATGAACACTTCCTGGGTGGCGGCGGTGCCGCCCTGCATGCCGTCGACGACAACGACATCGGCGCCGGCCTTCACGGCAAGCGCGGTGTCGTAGTAGGGCCGGGCGCCGCCGACCTTGACGTAGATCGGCTTTTCCCAGTCGGTGATCTCGCGCAGCTCGAGGATCTTGATCTCGAGATCGTCGGGGCCGGTCCAGTCGGGGTGGCGGGAGGCCGAGCGCTGGTCGATGC
>NZ_RZOL01000336.1:0-6967 GCF_004022985.1 Mesorhizobium sp. M7A.F.Ca.ET.027.02.1.1
CCGAAGGCTGATCCGCCTGGTGCTGCCAGCCGGCAAACAGACTGCCATCATATTCGATGTCGAGGCGAAAACGCGGCATGCCGGGCGGCTATACGCTCTCGCCTAGGCGGCGAGAGCGGTGAAGGCAGAGGCGTAGACTAGCCTGCCTGCTTCTGGTGCGTCACCCCAGGCCAGCGCCTGCAGCGCTTCGCCCTGGTACTCGCTCTCGAAGTTCTCGGCACGCGTGTGGCTATATCCGAAACGCCCGTAATAGATGGGGTCGCCGAGCACCACGGCCAGCGTTTCGCCGGCATCCCTGAGGCGGATATGCGCCTCGCGGATCAGCGCGCCGCCGATGCCGCTGCCATGGAACGAGGGCTCCACCGCCAGCGGTGCCAGCGCCACGGCCGCGAAAGTCTTGCCGCCATTCTGGACGAACAGCCGCGAAAACAGGATGTGACCGACCACCTGGCCGTCCTCTTCCGCCACCAGTTCGGCAACAGCGTCGCCGCCGGTCACCAGCGCGTCGACCAGACCGGCCTCCGCCTGCTGGCCGAAAGCGTGTTCCTCGACGAGGCGGATGGCCTCGCGATCCCGCGGCGTTGCCGCGCGTATCGACATCATGCTCATGAGAATTTCAGTCCTTTTTCGATCTTGGCCCCGCGCAGGAACTCCGACGCGGCAGCGGGCTTTCCGCCCGCGCGTTGAACTTCGACCAGCCTGATCGCGCCTGCCCCACAGGCGACCGTCAGCCGGTCATCGAGAATTCCTCCCGACTCGCCCAACTCTTCCCAAAGCGACAGGCCTTGCGACAGCGTCGAGCGAAGCAGTTTCAGCCGCTCCTGACGGCCGCCAATTCCTATCTCCGACCACGCGCCGGGAAAGGGCGACAGGCCGCGAATATGATTGTGGACCTCACTTGCTGAGCGAGTCCAGTCCACGCGAGTCTCGGATTTATCGATTTTCTTGGCGTAGGTCACCCCATCCACAGCTTGTGTGGTGAATGTCAGGGTATTCCTTTCCAGTCGCGCCAGCGCTTCCACCATCAAGGCAGCACCGACACTCATCAACCGATCATGCAGATCGCCGGCTGTCATATCGGGTTCGATGGCGCATTTTTCAACCAGCCCGACCGGGCCGGTGTCCAGCCCCTCTTCCATGCGCATCACCATCATGCCGCTTTCCAGGTCGCCGGCCATGATGGCGCGCTGGATCGGCGCGGCACCGCGCCAGCGCGGCAGAAGCGACGCATGGCCGTTGATGCAGCCGAGCCGGGTCGCCTCGAGAACCGCCTTCGGCAGCAGCAAGCCATAGGCGACGACCACGGCGACATCGGCCTGCAAGGCACGGAAAGCGGCCTGCTCGGCCTCGCCCTTGAGCGAAACCGGCGCCCGGACTTCAATGCCCAGCCGCTCCGCCTCGCGCTGCACCGGCGATGGCGTCAACTCCAGCCCGCGCCGCCCTGCGGCGCGTGGCGGCTGGGTATAGACGGCCGATATCTCATGGCCAGCCTCGGCGATCGCGCGCAAAGTCCGCACCGAAAACTCCGGCGTGCCCATGAAGATGACGCGAAGGGGCATTTTTCTTCTGGTATCCTGTCTTCTTGCTCGCACCGTGTGCCGGCTCAGGCGTCCGCTTCAAACGGGTTTACGCGCTTCAGGTCAAGCTCGTCGAAGTCGCGAACGTTGCGCGTGGCAAGCGTCGCATCATGGGCGAGGCAGATCGCGGCAATCATGGCGTCGGAAAGACTGATCGGACGGCCAATTCTTTCCCGCGTCGCCCGCAGCTTGCCGGCAAGTCGGGGGATCGAACCGGAAAATTCCACGATACGGCCGGCGAACTGCTGCGAAATCAGCTGATCGAGCACGCGAATATAACGGTCTGATCCCGTCTTGTTCAAAAACCGTTCGGCCCCGAAAGACTGCTCCATGATGACTGGCCCACACATGTAGAGTGCGAGAAGATCCTGTTTGCGGAACCAGGCGGAGACATTCAAGTCGGGCGCCGGTTTGCTGGCTTCGGAAACAACATTGGTATCGAGGATGATCACTCGAAATCCTCAACTGGATGGCCGAAGTCGCGTTTTCCGTCCGCTTCGATTTGGTCCATTATCTCGGAAAATTCATCGCCTATTGCATTTTCAGCAGCGAACGCCGAACGAATGGCATCCCACGCGGAAAGTCCCGGCTCCGGTTTGGCTTCTTTCTCCGCGACCATGCCTTTACGCAAGAGATCGATCGCCTTGCCCGACAGACTTTGGCCGCCCTTGCGCGCCGCGTGTTCAATTTCGCGCTTCAAGGGTTCGGGAATATCTCTGATCAACATATCGCCCATGGATGCCTCCAAGATTTGATATCTCTGATATCACCCCCGGAGTCATTGATCAACAAGAGTTCCGCCCCTTCACCCAGCCACTCAAAACGGTCCATTAAGTCTACACCAACTGTTCAGGCGTATGCTTCGCGGATCTGTCCTGGGAGCTTCATATGCAGCGCGCTCAAAATCCCTTGGGGAAACGCAGGAAGCCAATAGCTGAATACAAATCGGTCGAAGAACGATACGAGAAAGGCGAATTGTCGAGGCGAAGAGAGAGCAATTTCGCCATTTATAACACCCTGCTAATGATGGTGTTAGCCGTGGTTGTCTCTCTGGTGCTGATCATCTCGCCAGAATCTCGCGCGCTTGCATTAGAGATCGGTGCAAAAGCGTTCGAGCTTGGCAGGGATTGGGTTTTGCGTGGCGTGCTCGAATGATCCCTATCCCGCCAGCTTGCCCGGCGCCTTGTCCCTGGCGAGCTTCTTGAATTTCTTCACCACCATGTCGCGCTTCAGCTTCGAGATGTGGTCGATGAACAGGACGCCATTGAGGTGGTCGATCTCATGCTGCAGGCAGGTCGCCATCAGGCCTTCGGCCTCCATATCCTGCAATTTGCCGTCGCGGTCGAGATACTTGACCCGCACAGCGGCCGGGCGTTCGACCTCGGCGTAATAATCCGGGATCGACAGGCAGCCTTCCTCGTAGACGGAGCGCGCATCTGCGCTCTCCAGGATTTCCGGATTGATGAAGACATGCGGCGCCGGCGTCTCGTCTTCCTTGGCCAGATCGATCACCAGTAAGCGCAGCGGTTCGCCGATCTGGATCGCCGCCAGCCCGATACCCGGCGCGTCATACATGGTCGCCAGCATGTCGTCGGCTAATCTGCGCAAAGACGCGTCGACACGCTCCACGGGCTTGGAAACCTGGCGCAGGATGGGGTCGGGAAGGATGATGAGCGGCTTGATCGACATGGCGTTCCACCTAAGACCTCCAGAGAAAAGCGTCAACCGGTAGGCTGGAGGCTCGTTCACGTTTTGATCTGTGCCGGCAGCGCGAATCGTTTATGCTGTCCACATGAATGATTTGAGCACCATCCTTTCCGAACCTGTCGCCCGGCTTGGCGCCACAACCGTCACGCTCGGCCATGCGCTGGCCTTCGGCGCTTTGCTGTTTCTGGCCCTGTTCGTGGCGCTGGTCATTGCGCTGTGGCGGTCGGCGAAGGCGCGCGCCGTCGCGGCTGCGGAAGCCGCCGATCATGCCCGCGATGCGGAAGTGCGGATGGCCGGCATTCTGCAAAGCCAGGCCGAAATGCAGGGTCGTATGGGCGCCATCGCCGAAGTGTTCGGCGCACGGCAGGCGGAGCTGACGCAATCGATCGGCCAGCGCCTCGACGCCATGACCGGCCGGCTCGGCCAGACCATGACCGAGCAGACCAAATCCACGCATGAGAGTCTGGCCAAATTGCAGGAGCGGCTGGCCATCATCGATGTCGCGCAGGGCAACATCCAGTCGCTCGCCGGCCAGGTGGTGCAGCTGCAGGCGATCCTCTCCAATAAGCAGACGCGCGGCGCCTTCGGCCAGTCGCGCATGGAGGCGATCGTCGCCGACGGCCTGCCGCACGGCGCCTATGAATTCCAGGCGACGCTGTCGAACGGCAGCCGTCCTGACTGCCTAGTGAAGATGCCGAACGGCGCACCGTCGCTGGCCATCGACGCCAAGTTTCCGCTCGAAGCCTGGAATGCCATCCGCGCCGCCGACGGCGCCGACCTGCAGAAGGCCGCCTCGCAGGCCTTCCGCCGCGACATCGAGATCCATGTCCGCGATATCTCGGAAAAATACCTGATCCAGGGCGAGACGCAGGACACCGCCTTCATGTTCGTGCCGTCGGAATCGGTGTTCGCCGAGATCCACGAGAATTTCGAGGCGATCGTCCACAAGGCGCACCGTGCCCGCATCGTCATCGTCTCGCCGTCGCTGCTGATGCTGTCGATCCAGGTCATCCAGGCGATCCTCAAGGATGCCCGCATGCGCGAACAGGCGCACCTGATTCAGGGCGAAGTCATCCGGCTGATGGAGGATGTCGCGCGCGTCGACGAGCGGGTGCGCAAGCTGCAGGTGCATTTCGGTCAGTCGGCCAAGGACATCGACGACATCCTGGTTTCGACGTCGAAGGTCACCAAGCGCGGCCAGAAGATCGAGGCACTGGAATTCGGCGCGCAGCCCGACGGCGATGCCGCCGCGGACGCAGCGTCACGGGCTCCCGCCGCGAAGGTCGATACTGGCGCGCGCGTTGCCGATTCGAAAACCGGGCAGCTCAGGCTGAGGGTCGTCGAAGGCGACGATTGAGGCGCGGCGCCGGACCGGCGCTACTGCTCTTCCTTGGTCGTCATACCCGGGAATTCCGGCAACCAGGGCAGCGCCGAGCGGTGCCAGCTTTGCCGTCTCGGGACTAACTGTTCACGTTGTCGCGCCGTGCCGACCCGGATGCCATAAACCTTCGGCCCGTCGCCAACCGATGTCGCGTAGAGATGCGAGCCGCACTCGCCGCAAAAGCCCTGCGCGCGCTTGTCGCCGCTCGATCCTGTCTTGATATAGACCTTTGGCGCACCCTTGGTGATCCGGTAGTGGCCTTCCGGCGCGCCCACGGTCACGCGAAAAGCCGTTCCGGTCAGTTGTTGGCAATCGGTGCAGTGGCAGATTCCGGTGTTCTCCGGGTCGACCTCCGCCTCGTAGGTGATGGCGCCACAATGGCAGCCGCCGTCGATTTTCATCTTCGCTCCTCCAAACTCCCTTTAATCCTAGCGGGTCAAGGCAGCCAGGCAATGGCGCGGCGCTAGTCCAGAGCCGGATCGGATGCGGTGTCGATCAGCTTGCGCCGCTTCTCCCAGGTGCCTGCCGTCTGTGGCTTGACGAACAGCCGTGTGATCTCCGGCATCTCCTTCTTCAGCTGCGCCTCCAGGCGCTCGACGCAAGCTTCGATCTCGGGCGCCGTCAAATGGTCCTCGAACTCGATGCTCAGGCCGGCGACAATCTCTGCCGGCCCCATATGGACGGTCAGGACGCCGTTCGCCCGCTGCACCGCCTGATCCTGCTGGGCGATCGCCAGCACCTTCATCTGCACCTCGGGCGATGCCGGCTCGCCGATCAGCAGGCCCTTGCTTTCGCGGGCCAGGAAGATCGCCGTCGCGCCCAGGATCAGCCCAATGCCGATCGAGGCGGCGCCGTCGAGTTCTGGCATTTCCAGAACTTCCGCCGCCAGGATGCCGGCGAACGCGACGATCAGGCCGAGAAGCGCTGCACTGTCCTCGAACAGCACGGTGTAGACGCTCGGGTCCTTGCTCGACTGCACCGCCCGCAGCCAACCCTGCTTGCCTTCTGCTGGCGGAACTCCTTCAGCGCTACCCACCACGAACTGCCTTCGAACAGGAAGGAAAGGCCGAGCACGATGTAGGTCACCTCGGCGTTGGCGACCGGCTCCGGCGCCATCATATGGGTCACGCCTTCGTAGAACGACACGCCGGCGCCCAGCGCGAAGACGAGGAGCGCGACGATGAAGCTCCAGAAGTAGAGTTCGCGGCCGTGACCGAGCGGATGCGTCCGGTCGGCCGGGCGGGCGGCGCGGTGCATGCCGTAGAGCAGCAGGCCGCCATTGCCGGTATCGACCAGCGAATGCACGCCCTCCGACAGCATCGCCGAACTGCCGGTGAAGGCGGCGGCGGCGAACTTGGTCAGCGCGATGGCGAAATTGCCGGCGAGCGCCGCGTAGATCACCTTTTTTGAGCCGCCGTGCCCGGCCATGGCATTTGTTCCCATTCAAGGCGCAGTCTAGCGGCCAGGCCGCTAAAGCTCCACAGGCATCACACCGCGCGAATGTCGGGTCGTCCAAGCCAGCGGTCATGAGAGATCGGCCTATGGAAAACGGCGACTACTCGACGATCTCGCTGGTCCACACCTTGAAGCCGGCAAGCGTTCCCGGGCCGAATATATGGGTCAGCGGCACGTCGGCGGCGTCGCGGCCGGAGGCGATCAGGATGCGGCCGATGCGCGGTGCATTGTTGCGCGGGTCGAAGACATGCCAGCGGCCGCCGAGATAGACTTCCATCCAGGCGCAGAAATCCATGCTCGCCCATGGTTTCGGCATACCGATGTCGCTGATGTAGCCGGTGCAATAGCGCGTTGGGATGTTGAGCGCCCGGCAGAAGGTGACCGCGAGATGCGCGTAGTCTCGGCACACGCCGCTCTGTTCGCGATACGCTTCCGCGGCGGTGCGTGTCGGCCGAGCATTGCCGTAGTTGAAGACGATGTGGTTGTGGACGAAGTCGCAGACCGCCTGCACGCGCGGAATGCCCAGCGGCGTGTTGCCGAACAGCCGCCACGCTTCATCAGCCAGAAGGTCGCTTTCGCAAAAACGGCTGGGCAGCAGGAACAGCAGCGTGTCCGCCGGCAGGTCGCGAACCTCGTGCTGCCAGGCCATCAGATCGCCCATCTCGAAAGTGCCGGGATCGCGGATCACCGCGTCGGTGCCGAAGGTGAAACGCCCGGGCGGCGCGACGAACCGGTTGCACCAATTGCCGAAACTGTCGCGATAGCTTTCGATCGGCACCGGCGGGTTGGAAATCAGGAAATCCGGCCGCTCGAGATCGGAGGCACGCGAATAATGCACATTCAGCAT
>NZ_RZOL01000337.1:0-6962 GCF_004022985.1 Mesorhizobium sp. M7A.F.Ca.ET.027.02.1.1
GTGCGTGACTTGCTGAGCCTTCGGCTTTGCGGTCCCTGCGGCGCTGGCCTCTGCCAACGCCGCAGGGACCGCAAAGCCGAAGGCTCAGCAAGTCACGCACCGCCTCGACGAGCCGACGCTGGACAAATTGTCGAAAGGCCGGCTGCCGATCGAGGGCCGTGTCGACCTGCACGGCATGACCCAGGACGAGGCTTATTCGCTGCTGTTTTCGTTCCTGCACCGGGCGCATGCCGGCGGCGTCCGCTATGTCCTGGTCATCACCGGCAAGGGCTCGTCCTCCGGCGGCGATGGCGTGTTGCGTCGCGCGGTACCGGCCTGGCTGTCGACGCCCGCCTTCCGGCCGCTCGTCTCCAGCCACGACCATGCCGCCCGCAACCATGGCGGTTCGGGTGCGCTCTATATCCGCCTGCGGCGGGCGCGCCTGTGAGGAGTTCTATCATGAGGGCGGGGACATGACCCCGTTCGGAGAGAAGCTGCGCACGCTACGAGGCGAACGCGGTGTCCGCCAGAAGGACATGGCGGCGGCGATCGGCGTCAGCGCCGCCTACCTGTCGGCGCTCGAACATGGCAGGCGCGGTGCCCCGACCTGGACGCTGATCCAGAAGATCATCGGCTATTTCAACATCATCTGGGACGATGCCGAGGAACTGGCGCGGCTGGCCGAGGCCTCGCACCCGCGTGTAAAACTCGACACGTCGGGTCTTTCCCCCGCCGCCACCGAGCTTGCCAATCTGCTGGCGGAAAACATCGAGAAACTCGACGAGGCGGAGCTTCGCCGCATCACCGCATCGATCCGCGCGGCGTTAAACCAGCGGCCGTAGTCTGACGGCCCGCGCCGGTGCAAAATTCGCCTGCTCACGAGGAAACTGCCCGCCGGCGGACCGCCAGCGGGCACAGTGGTGAGATCACTTCTTGCCGGCCGTGCCGCCATTACCGCCCCGGCCGTGATCGCCGTGGCCGTTGTTTCCACCACCCAGGCAGTCCGACGCCCCGGCATCACCGCAACAGCGGCCGGCCCAGAGGTCGTTGAGGTTGGTTTTGGAACAGCTGGTGGTCTGATCGGCCATGGCGGATCCGGCCATGCTCGACACCGCGAGAGCGGCAAGAAGGGTGTTTCGCAGAAAAGCAGTCATCTGAAGTCTCCATGGTTGGTTTCGGTTCACGGCTGTGTGTCGCTGGCCGGAGCGAAATGGTTCACGGAGAAATGGCGAATTCTGGCGGAGGCTCCTCGATTTCGTCATCCACGGGCGAAGCGGACGCGCAGACCGGAGGATTCAGATGGCGATCAGGCGTTTGGATGAAGTTGCAGCCGATCGAGGCGTGCTTCAAGTTTTCTCAGGGCTCTACCTCGCAGCCTTATCGGCAAAGAATATCACCGTTCGCCGGTGACGGCGCAACTTGTGCGATATCCGACGAAACGTCTGAAGGCTCTTCCGTATCAGCCAGGGCCTATTCACCAAGCTGTCCGGAAAACGCGGTAAACTGTGCGTGGCGAGTGCAGGCTCATCGACCAGATCAGATCCCTTGGGATAAAAGACTTGGGTTTGAATACAGAGAGCCGGGAACATCTGATAGGATTTTAGGCTGTTAGCTATCCCGCATGCGGGATTGAACTTCACGTGGTCGACCGCATCGGAAAACACCCGGGTGATCTTTAAGAGGCGTTCGGCCGCCGACTTTGAGAGAATGTATCCGCCGGACCCGAATTCGAAGCTGCGAAGAAGCCCCAACTTGAAGTCGCCAGACAGTAGCTTAACGGCACGGTCAAGCCAGACTCCCCGTCCAGCGACCGTCTCGATCTTTACGATATCCGCGCCCGCAGGAATCCATGTGGTGTCCTCGCCAAGAAACAGATCCGCATGCCTGGACATCAACATGTCGTCCTCGAAAACACAGCCGTAGGGGTCTGCTTCCGAGGCGATCCTTTCCCAACACCGGCGATGGCTCAAGAAGCAGCCTACCTCTTCCGGCGTCATTGCGGCCGCCCCGAAAACGGGCTTGTAGACATCGGAGATCTCGGTCGGACTCAGCAGTCGTCCGTCCACCGCCGAGACCCGCTCGAAACTAAGCCCGACAGACGCGAATCGATCAGTCATCCGCACCAATCTATCGGAACTGCGGTCTAGGTTGATCACATAGGATCTCATTGACTATTTCTCGTTGCCAGGAGCACGCAACAGCTCATCGGCGATGAACATTTTGCGCCGGTTGTCAGTGAAGATGATATTGAGGAAGTGGAGCGATCGGCCGTGGCCTAGAGTCGCCGCGACGAAGCTTCGCTCCTGCTACGCCCTAGGATGACGAAGCGATGGATACTTCCGGCAAACGCCGTATTTACTGCACCGCCCCGACCAGAACTTGCTGGCCACCGCGGATCGAGACCCAGCGGCCGGTGTTGTCGATCGCCTGCCGCTTGAGGAAGCGGTAACCGGTCGCGTCCCATGGTTTGACCTTGTCGGTCAGATTGTCGAGCACATAGTCGCCCTCGTCGGTGCGCACCGTCAGCACGGCGTGGCCCTCGCCGTCCGGCTTGCGCACGACGGTGATCAGCAGATCGGCAAGCGATATGCTCATGCGTGAAAGCTGGCGCCGCTTTTCCAGCACATAGTCCTCGCAATCGCCGACGCCCTTGTCGGGATAGGCCCAGACCTCGTCCTTGCCGTAGATGTCCATGTCGCTCATCGGCTTGACGGCGGCGTTGACCCTGGCGGTGACATTGAGGAGCTTGCGCATCAGCCCGTCGCTCATCGGAGCCGGCGCCAGATTGGTCGGGCGGATCGAGCACTCGCCCGGATGCAGCTTGCAGAAATCATAGTGGCCGATCGGCTGCGAGGTGAGCCCCCCGGTCGCCATCGCTCCACCCGCCAAAGCCGGTGCCACCCAGCCTGCCGTCACTGCCAGCCCGGCCGCCACATACACGCGCAGCCGTTGCGCCATCGATGAGGAAATCATTGTCCCCGCTCACCCTTTGTTATTAACGAAAGGTTAAGGGGGATTTACAGTCCGTGTCAATTACGACGACGATCGGATTGTCGGCATGGTTACCCGAGGGGCTGGACAGCGGCACTTGTGCAACAGAATCGGCCAGCCAGCCGGCTTTTACCGGTCAATCTCACGGTTTGTCGCCGTTAAGCTTGGTTCTATGCAGGTCATCGTCCAAAATCCGCAATTTGGGCGACTTGCATTATCTCTTGGCGGCGCGGACCAGCTTCGGTTTCACCGCGACACGCTCCTGGCGGCCATAGCTGGTGATGAAGTCGACGATGCGCGGCACGATTTCGGAACGGAAGCGCGAACCGTTGAACACGCCGTAATGGCCAACCGCCGGCTGCATGTAGTGGGCATGCCGCTCAGCCGGGATATTGGGGCACAGATCATGCGCCGCCTTGGTCTGGCCAAGGCCCGATATGTCGTCGTTCTCGCCTTCGACCGTGAACAGCGCGACGTTGCGGATCGCCGACGGATCGATCCTGGTGCCGCGATGCGTCATCTCGCCCTTGGGCAAGGCCTGGCGCACGAAGACGGTATCGACGGTCTGCAGATAAAACTCCGCCGTCAGGTCCATGACAGCAAGGTACTCGTCGTAGAAATCGCGGTGCTTCTCGGCATTGTCGCCATCATGCTTCACCAGATGCATGAAGAAGTCCTTGTGGGCGATGATGTGGCGGTCGAGATTCATGCTCATGAAGCCGGACAGCTGCAGGAAACCGGGATAGACCTCGCGGCCGAAGCCCCGCACCGGCCAGGGCGCATGCATCACGACATTGTCGCGGAACCAGTCGATGCCCTTTTCCTGCGCCAGCAGATTGACCGCAGTCGGATTGCTGCGGGTGTCGATCGGGCCGCCCATCAAGGTCATGGTCGAGGGCACGAAGGGGTCGCCCTTCGTTTCCATCAGCGCCACGGCGGCCAGCACCGGCACCGAAGGCTGGCACACCGCCATCACATGCGTGTCCGGCCCCAGCGTGTGCAGCATGTCGATGACGTAATCAATGTAGTCGTCGAGATCGAATTGGCCGTCGGCAAGCGGCACCATGCGGGCATCGACCCAGTCGGTGATGTGCACGTCGGCATAGGGCAGCATCGCTTCCACCGTGCCGCGCAGCAGCGTCGCATAATGGCCCGACATCGGCGCCACGATCAGAAGCTTCGGATCGGGCTTGCGCCCGGCGGGCACGGCACGCTCGAAGCGGACGAGATTGCAGAACGGCTTCGACCAGACGGTCTTCTCGGCGACCTCGACGCTCTTCCAGTCGACCACGGTCTTGCTCAGGCCGAAGGCCGGCTTGCCGTAGCGGCGCGTGGTGCGCTCGAACAGTTCGGCCGTCGCCGCGATCGAACGGCCCCATTGCGTGTGGGAAAACGGATTGAGCGGATTGGAATAGAACATCCGCACCGCGTCGGCATAGAGGCGCGCGGGCTGCAAGGCGGCGTGGTTCATTTCATAGAGCTGGTAGAACATCGAGAACCCCGCTGCTGCCTGCGACCGAAGGGACGACGAGCAGCGCCGAGCCCTAGATGTCTCGCGGGGAAGTTAACAACTAATTGCTGCGATGCAATACGTCACGCTGCGTGACCAATGCATCTTTGGTTCAAGGCCATGGAAATCGGGGCCGAACGGCGCCAGCCGGCTCAGTGTGCGGCTGCGAAATGTGTAGGCAGTGTGTCCGGCCCTTTGCCGGACACCGGCCATGATCCCGAAAAGTGGATTCCGGTTTTCGCTTTGCGAACCCCCGGTTCGGCAGAGGTCATGGTCCAAGAAAAGGCCACTCTAGACGCGCGCCATGCACACGGAAGTGTGGCCGGAGCCGATGAAGCCGAGCTGGCCGGCGGCACCCTTCGACAGGTCGAGCACGCGTCCCTTGATGAACGGACCGCGATCGTTGATGCGCACGACGACGCTGCGGCCGTTGTTCTTGTTGGTCACCTTGAGCTTGGTGCCGAAAGGCAAGGTGCGATGCGCGGCGGTCAGCGCCGACGGGTTCATGCGCTCGCCCGAGGCGGTCTTGGAGTGCAGGGCATACCACGAGGCGCGGCCGCACTGGGCGGCGGCGGTCGCCGAAGAAGCGCCGACCATCAGGCCAGCAGCGATCGTTACCGCGACAAGCGCGGTCTGTTTTGGGTTCTTCATATTTGGGGGATGGCTCCGTTTTTGACAGACCCCAGCCGTTAGGTGCCAAATAAGGCGCGAAATGCGGCAGTGATCTGGCGGTTCCGTGGCAATGGCACACGTTTGGAGTCGCTGGGTAACAGTCTGTCAGGGATTTCCGGCACGCGATGGTCAATCAATGATGATCTTTGTGCTGCGGTCAGACGTCCGTTTGACAAGATCGAACATTAATATCCAAGTAGAGACCGGCATGGTCGGGCCACTTCCTTTGGCTCTTTTATCGCGGCCCCAATGCTCCAACCAATCGACTTCAAAAGGGAGATCCGGCAATGAAGCTGACCAAAAATCTGCTGGCTTTGATTGTGCTTGCCGTCGGCGCGCTGTGGTCGCTGCAAGGCGTCGGCGTTGTCGGCGGCAGCTTCATGACCGGCCAGTCGCAATGGCTGTATATCGGTGTCGTCACCATGCTGGTCGGGCTGGTGGGATTGGTGTGGGCCAATCGCTAGAGGGTGAGCTTCGAAGAAAGGTCGACCCCCACTCCGCCAATTGCGGCGCCGCCCCCAACAAACCTACCCGAACAGCCGATCCAGAATCTTGCCTTCCAGCCGCGCAAGCTCGACCGAACCGCGTCGGCGCGGCCGTTCGACCGGGACATCCAGATCAAGCGCGATCCGGCCTTCGCTGATCACCACGACCCGATCGGCCAGCGCCACTGCCTCGGCGACATCATGCGTGACCAGCACGGCGGTGAACTTCTGCGCGAGCCAGATTCGTTCCAGAAGCTGCTGCATCTCGATGCGGGTCAGGGCGTCGAGTGCGCCGAGCGGCTCGTCGAGAGCCAGGATCTGCGGGTGGCCGACCAGCGCGCGGGCCAGCGCCACGCGCTGCTTCTGACCTCCCGACAGCACCGAAGGCCATTCGTCGGCCCGGTCGGCAAGCCCGACCTCGCCTAGAATGTCGAGCGCGCGTTGCCTTGCCTCCGCGCCGGAAGCAATCCCGGTCAGCCCGACCTCGACGTTTTTCACCACGCTGGCCCAGGGCAGGAGCCGTGGCTCCTGGAACATGAAGCGCGTGCGGCTGTGTCCTTCCTCTTCGACGCCGAATGTCAGCGATCCCGATGTCGGCCGGTCGAGCCCGGCCAGAAGCCGCAAAAGCGTGCTTTTGCCGCAGCCGCTCTTGCCGATGACGGCAAGGAACTGCCCGGCCGGCACGTCCAGGTCGATGCCGTCGAGCACGGTCTTGTCGCCGAAGCGCTTGCCGGCTTGCCTGAAGGCAAAGGCCCGCTGCCCTTCGACGGAGCCGATCGGCCGCACCGGCGTGGCGACGAAGGAACGGGCTGCGGTCAGGCTGGCGGCGGTCATGGGCAATCTCTCATCCGTTCTGGAAGGCCGGATGCCAGCCGAGCGACAGCCGCTCGAGCAGGCGGGCGAGGCTGTCGGCGAGCTTGCCGAGCAGCGCGTAGATCAGGATCGACAGCACGACGACGTCGATCAGCAGGAATTCGCGCGCCTGCATGGCCATGTAGCCGAGGCCGGAGCTGGCCGAGATGGTTTCGGCGACGATCAGCGTCAGCCACATGATGCCCAGGGCATAGCGCAGGCCGACGAAGATCGCCGGCAGCGCGCCGGGCAGGATGACGCGGAAGAACAGGGCGCGCCGATCCATGCCGTAGACGCGGCCCATCTCGACCAGATGCGGGTCGACGCTCTGGATGCCGAGCAGCGTGTTGACGTAGATCGGAAAGAACACGCCGAGCGCCACCAGGAACAGTTTGGCTTCCTCGTCGATGCCGAACCACAGGATGACCAGCGGGATCAGCGCCAGGTGCGGGATGTTGCGGATCATCTGCAGC
>NZ_RZOL01000338.1:0-6920 GCF_004022985.1 Mesorhizobium sp. M7A.F.Ca.ET.027.02.1.1
CCTACTGGGCGACCAAGATGCGCACCTCGTCCTCGCAGGCCGAAGGCGCCGAGCGCGAGTTTCAGGTGGCGACGCTCGAGTTCATCGGCGAAGACGGCCAGCTGACCGGGGTCAAATGCTGCGAGGTCGACGAAAAGCGCAAGCCGATCGCCGGCAGCGAATTCGTCATTCGTGCCGATCTCGCGTTCATCGCCATCGGCTTTGCCGGGCCAGCCGCTCGCGGGCCGGTGTCGGAACTGGCCGGCCAGATGAAGATCGCCATTGACAGCCGCCGCTCGAAGAATGTCGAGGCCAATGACCGGGACTACAGGACCAGCGTCGAAAAGCTCTATGCGGCGGGCGACGTGCGGCGCGGCCAGTCGCTGGTCGTCTGGGCGATCCGCGAGGGCCGCCAGGCGGCGCGCGCCATCGATGAGGCGCTGATGGGATCGAGCGTGCTGCCGCGCTGAGTCCGTCTCGAGACCCTACTTGTGCGGCCACCTGAAGGCGCTTTCCGCCCTTCCGCTGCCCCGGGCAGCTTACGGACTGATCGCCGTGGTCGTTTCGGTTGTGGCCCCGGCCGCAGGCTGCCGCCTTGGCGGCCAAGAAAAATCGTCGGCGCGGCCGGGCGAAGCAGCGCTGGGTTTAAGTGCTTGGGGTGACACGGCGTGATCTCCGCCGTTGGCGGGAACAGGGCAGTGCAATAGTACTGCCCTGTTCCTTTTGATCAGAGGCCAGTGCGGATTTCTTCGGCAAGCGCCCTCAACGTCGTCTCGACGTCATCGCCGTTTGCCATCTTCTGCATCGCCACGGCCCATGCGTTCATGGCTTCGCCGAAGCCGACACGCGGTGTGAAAGCCAGCGCGGCTTGATCCTGTATCTTTTTGAAGCTGTCAACGAAGTTGTTGAACTCGGGCTGCGAAGCGTACTTAGTCTAGGTATCGTCCTGCCAGGTCGACGTGCGCGGCGGATTGACGAGCTGGCCAGCAAGGGCACCCTTGAGCGCCACCTGCTTGGAGGTGGCCCACGGGATGAACAGCCAGGCCGTGCCCTTCTTTTCGGAAGCCGCGTTCATGGCGAGAGCCCAGATCCAGATGTCAGAATCCAAGCTCGTGGCGCTCGGTGCGTGCAGCGGCGGAGCGAAGGCGATCTTGCCGGATGCCGGCTTCCCCGCAACATCGTTCCAGAAGCCGAACATTTTTGAGTCGATCGTCATCGCGGTGCGGCCGGACGAGATGCCGTCCACGACCTGGTTCCAGTTATCATTGGCGAAGGAAGGAGCCGCGCACTTCTTGATCATGTCCGAATGTAGTCGTATCCAGCATCGGTAAGCTTCGGATCACTCAGGTATTTGTCCAGCAGGCGCCACTCGGAGCGAGGTCCTACGCGGGCTGAATGCCAGTGCCGAACACATCCCATGCTGGCGACTTCGTCGTCAGTTGGATCGTCATCTTGTTCCAGTAAGAATCGTCTGGGTAGAGTTCCGGCGTGACCTTGATGCCGGGTCAGCTTCTCGAACTCCGGAAAGTTGCGCAGCGAGAGCATCCGCATAGGGGTGGATGTCGTAGGCCCAAGTTATGCTGGTCCCTTCGAATTGACGCCAGTTCACGGTGTCGGCAGCGGCCGAATTAGTGAGCGATGCCGAAACGGCAAGAAACGCCAAGTCAAAAGCAAGCTGTTTGCGTAGCGACGCGCACCTGTAACGAGTACGGGGAATGAGCGACCCATGTAATCCTCCCTGGGGCATTTTGCCAATTTTTGGGTCCACTCCTCCATCCCGAGTTTGCTCATAGCCACAATAAGCGGTTTCCAACGACCTCGCTCTGAATGCACCAGGCCAACTGGGTAAAAACGGGTAACCGGCACTTAAAGGCGATGTAGTATCGCCACCAGAAATACTGCTCCGTGGTGCTGGCCTTTGCCTGGGGGCGCAACACGGCAACTACCCGCTCAAAACGGTTGGTCCTCTACCTCTTATTCACCGTCGCTTTCCTCGCGGCCTAACCCGGCCGGAATATCCGTTGCCAGAAAAAGGCCTCGCGGCCGGTTCGAGGCGCATCCCTCCTCCGAAGCAGCACGCTCAAGTATCGTCACAAGCCCCGAGCGCTTCGCGTTCGGCGATGTCCAAATTCCGACAATGTCGGATACAGTCAGATCTACTGGATTGCGTTTGAATGGTTTTCTCATTTGGCACAGTACATGCGGGTCATCCGCAAAACACGTGACCGACCAACAAGAGTTCGCATGATCACCTTACCACAACATACAGCCGCCGCGGAACAATCACTTGGCCCCTGATCGCCCGCCCCGGCACCACAACCGGAGTCATCGATGTTCTGACAGGCTGCCCAAGGATACCTGCTGCAACAGGGCTTGCCCTGGTGACGACCACTCCGGCTCCGCCGGTTACCGACGAGGGCAAAGTGACGGATTTCCTGCTTTTCAACGGCATGGAGGTGGCTGTCATTCCCGACCACCGCGCCGCTCGTCACCGATATGGTCTGGTGCAGGATCGGCAGCGCGGATGAGCCGCCGGGGATATCTGCATGTCTTCGAGCATCTGATGCTCAAGGCGCCTCATGACGAGCACGGCTCCGTCGCCTGGAGAGATTGAACCCAAAGGGAGATTCAGATGTCTGAAGCGAATCAGGAAAAGTTGGACGCATTCTTGGGGAAAATGGTCGGCGATCTCGGTGCGATCGCAACGGGCGCGGGAGTCCTGCTGGGGGACAGACTCGGCCTGTTTAAGGCATTGCGCGAAGGCGGCAAGATGACGGCCGCCGAACTTTCGACACGCACCGGCACCCAGGAACGCCTCGTAAGGGAATGGCTTTCCGGGCAGGCGGCGGCGGGTTACGTCGACTACGATGAAGCGAGCGACAAATTCTATCTCAACGCCGAGCAAGAGCTGGTGTTCGCTGATGAAGACAGCCCGGCCTTCATGGCAGGCGCATTCGAGTTCCTGTCCGCGCTGTGGCTCGATGAAGAAAAGGTGAGGCAGGCATTCCAGTCCGGCAAGGGCGTCGGGTGGCACGATCATAGCGCGTGTCTGTTTCGCGGTACGGAACGGTTCTTCCGTCCAGGCTACAATGCCAATCTGATCGACTCCTGGCTGCCGGCCTTGGAGGGCGTCGTCGAGAAGCTCGAACGCGGCGTGGACGTCGCGGATGTTGGATGCGGTCATGGTGCATCGACCGTGCTCATGGCACAGGCCTTCCCCAATTCGCGCTTCGTCGGCTTCGACTATCATGCCCCCTCGATTGAGCGCGCCCGCAAGGCGGCCGAGGTAGCCGGCGTCGGCGTTAACACGCGGTTCGACGTGGCGGCCGCCAAGAGCTATCCCGGAACGTATGACCTCGTCACATTCTTCGATTGCCTTCACGACATGGGCGACCCGACGGGCGCCGCCACCCATGTCCACGGATCGCTCAAGCCGGACGGCACGTGGATGATCGTCGAGCCGTTCGCGCATGATCATCTGGCGGCGAACCTCAATCCCGTCGGCCGCGTTTACTATGCCGCTTCCACTTTCGTGTGCACGCCCGCATCCGTGTCGCAGGAAGTCGGGCTCGCGCTTGGAGCCCAGGCCGGTGAGGCGAGGCTGCGCAAGGTTGTGACCGGCGGCGGCTTCAAGCGATTGCGTCGCGCCGCGGAGACACCGTTCAACATGGTGCTGGAGGCCCGCCCTTAGCGTGGCCGTCGCCAGAAATTGCAGCTCATCGCATTTGATTGAAGATCACCGCCAAAAATCCGGACGCATCGGGGACATTTTCAAGGCGCCTGGGTTCACGCAGAGGTCGCTGCCGAGTTGTGTGCCAAGAGTCCCATACGTTGCGGCTCAGAAAGGACCCGACGCACGGCTACGAACATGCCCATAGTGATGGCCGCTATAATCACATATGCCCACCATGGCGCGTTCACAAAGCTGGTAAGCCACGTCGCACCGAACGCGCTTACGACAAAAACGAGAGCCTCGATAAAATGACTGAGCCTGTACACATTCAGTCGTCTCATCCTCATACCACCCATCCAAAGACTGAGCTTGTTGCGCTACTGCGACAGAGCCTAACATATTGGAGAGCGCTCACTATTTCTATGCTAAACAGTCTCGCCTGAGTATATGTTTTGAGTCGCTAATTATGGAATTCTGCCAGTCTGCATTTCCCCTGATCTGATGTAGAGCAGCTTCTAAGTGGGAATTAGTCCCCCATCGACCGGATCGGGCGACACGAACATGCGCTGAAGGCTTGGCGGAACGGCTACTGGGACCATGATGCTACTCGAATGCAAGATCGTGTCAGAACGTCCCGGGAAGGCTGCAGGCAGGGGATGTCAGGTCAATCAGCCTATAGATATGATACCGCCCATTCGCTGAGACTTCACGATGGGCATAGGAGGTGGGAATTCGTGCCTTGAGATGGACGCGGCTGTCGGAGCAGGCGAGCACGGCAGCAGCGATGGCCTGAACCTTCGGGCCGCTGACAAAAACGTTCACCACCGCACGCGAGCCGAACCCGTCGAGATACGTCTCGAAAGCATCGAGGTGGGCCATCAGCCCGAAAGCCTGGATGTCGCGAACTTCGCCATCTTCGAGCCGGTGGGTTTCACGTACCTTGGCCACCTGTTGATCGAGCAAAGCATCGATATGCGCATTCTTCTCGCTTCTTGGGACGAGGAGCGAGATCCGTTCCGGACTGACGATATCGATCAATCCGTAGAATACGTCGGCATCTCCTCCGATCCCCACGAGCAGGACTTTCTCTTCGCCCATTCCTCCGCTGCCTTGAAGATGAGGGACGGTGACGTATCGGTCCAAGCCGCTGGAAAAATCCTCTTTGCCGATCGCGTTCCCGTAGATACCTTCGGCGTACCCGAATTCGAGAGACTGAATCGACATTTTCTTGAATGCCACCGCAATCAGCCATTGGATGTAGATTCGCGGCATCGTCGAGCACTCGACGAAAACCTTCCGCAGGCTTCCTTCGTATGAGCCACATGAAGCGGCCATCTGAGTGAGCAGGTGATCGAGGAGATTGATGTTCTTCTGATACTCGATGGAAGGCTCGAGGGTGATCGCAGTCACTTCGACGCCCCATCGGGTACCCATAGCGATGAGCTTTCGCCGGTTTTCTTCGACGGCTGGGACGTTCGCTTCCTTCAGAGCAAAGTCCAGAACCACGATTTTGCCGACCTTCAGGTCAAGATGGTTTTCGAACGCGGCGAAACGCGTTTCCCATCCAAGCGCGACGATCGCGATATCTGCCTCCATCGTTTCGCAGGTACCTGCATCTCTCGCCTTCTCAGTGACGGCCAGATGGCCGAAGACTCGATACTCGACAGTTGAAGCGGTCATTCGAGATCGCTCTCGAAAAGCGAGTGCTGGAATTCGGTCTTGAGTGCGGGCCGCGCGACGAGCTCCTTAAACACCGAGTCGGCCCAGTCTTCTGGGAGCCGATGCCTGGTAAAAAGCAGGTCGACCATCTGCGCCGCAGGGATTGTGTTGATTTCGTACGGGCCGCGATAGGAGAACCCGAAGTAAGGTGCAAATCGCCGATGCAATCTGATCAGCATCTCCTTCGATGCGGGGTCGGCGCGGTCCACCTCAAAGTTGCCGGCGGCGGAGACCTCCCGGATAAACCCATCCCTTTCCGCCCGACGCAGGACCTCGTCCAGTTTTCCGCTGGGTTGCTCCAGTCGGTTCACCAGCGAGCGCATTTCCTTTAGATCAACCCTGAAAATGCCTCTCTCTGTCGTTCCTAGAGCATTTTCTTCGGCAAACTCTGTCTGGAGGCGAGCGGTCAGGTAACCCAACGCCCGCACCATGCGCACGCTCTCTTCTTCGTACGGATGTGAAAGCGCCTGAAGTCCATCAAGCTTCCGTTGAGAGGCGGCGTTCACAGCCTGTCTCTGCTGTTCGAGATGAATCTGTAAATCCGAGTTGATGAATTCCACCAGTTTTCGTGGATCACTGGAACTCGGAACACTGCGGCGGAAGATCTCTCCCATTATATCAAGGAAATCGCGTATACAGACGTCGCTCAATGATGTGATGATCTGGTGCCCTACGTACGGGTAGTCATGCAGACGCAGCATCTGGCACGCTTTCAGAAAAGCCCATCCCTGTTTCCGGGCGATCGACCTCTTCAGATTTGAAGCATCCGCCTTGCTCATGGGCCGGCGCTTGATTTCCGGGTTCATGAGCGCGAGCGCCAGCCCTTCGGCATAAGGGCGCGCTTTTCGATCAAGAAGGAATTGCTGCTGATCCGCCGTCCTCAAATTCACGGAGAGGAATTCACGTGCTGCATCAGCGAGTGCCACAAGCTCTTCTCTGCCCTCGGAATGACCCGATATGATAACCCGCTCGATGATGTCATTGACGGAAAGCCGCCCCAGCCGGTTTTTGAGCGAAAACGCGCTGAGCGCATCGTTGCGCTTGAGATCACTCCGCAGATGGTCAGGAAGCGCATAGTAGAGCCGAAGCGACGACACGTTCTCGCACAGCGTGGCGAACTCCCTCGGATCGACTGAATCAAGATTCTCGACGTCCCGGTCAGCATTCGAGAGCGACTGGCCGGGTATGATCGTCCGGATCGTGTCGTAAAGGCCGCCGATGTAGGCGAGGACCCATTTCACATTGCCGCGCGTCTTCCTCACCAAGGTGTTCAGGAACTGCTGTTGGAGCGGTGTCAGTGCCTCACAGTCGTCAATCAGGATCTTGAAGAAGGGCGCCCTGTCACCGGCGAAAGATGGGCCATTTAAAAGTGGGGTGATCGCGGTCGCGACCTTGTTAATGATCGCGCCAGGGTCTGTCGCTCTGAAGCCGGTCGCTCCCTCATCGGCGGCAAAGAAGAACGCGTTGAAGCATTCGTCGACGTACCGGGTTATCCCACCCCGCAGCTCATCTATGCTGAAGAAGTCGAGACGGGCAGGTTGGGGTATGA
>NZ_RZOL01000339.1:0-6920 GCF_004022985.1 Mesorhizobium sp. M7A.F.Ca.ET.027.02.1.1
CGGCAGCGCTTGGCGGCAACATCCGAGTCGGGCTGGAGGACAGTGTGTGGGCAGGCAAGGGCAAGCTTGCCAAATCGAACGCCGAGCAGGTCTTGCTGGCCCGCAAGATCATCGAAGGGCTCGGCATGGAGGTGGCGACGCCCGACGAGGCACGCGAAATCCTGTCATTGAAAGGCGGCGACAAGGTCGCTTTCTGAGGCGGCCCGAACAATCGCCGCGAGACGCAAAAACGGAGGAGGACGGCATGAAGATCGAAGTCGTGGTGGACGTGAAGACCACGCTGGGCGAAGGACCGCTGTGGGACGTCGAACAGGAACGACTCTACTGGATCGACAGCTTCGACGGGCGCGTGTTTCGGGCGACCGCCGACGGACGCGAGATCCGGTCATGGGATGTGCCGATGAAGATCGGCTCGATGGCGCTGCGCAAGGACGGTAGCGGCGCCGTGGTGTCGCTGCAGCGCGGTTTCCATCTGCTCGATTTCGCCTCCGGCGATGTGACGCTGATCCACGATCCCGAGCCGGACAAGCCGATGAACCGGCTCAACGACGGCAAGGTCGACCGGCGCGGCCGCTTCTTCGCTGGCTCCATGGATACGATGGAAGAGGGGCCGTCCGGCGGGCTCTACCGGCTCGATCCGGATTTCTCCGTCACCCGGATCGATTCCGGCATCATCTGTTCCAACGGTCCATGCTGGAGCCCCGACGACCGCACCTTCTATTTCGCCGACACCTGGACCGGCGAGATATGGGCCTACGACTACGACATCGCCACCGGTGCCGCCACCAACAGGCGCACCTTCGTGCGCGTCGACACCAGCCGGGGCGGTGCGGCGGACGGCTCGACCGTCGATGCCGAGGGCTATCTGTGGAATGCGCTGGTCTATGACGGAAGACTGGTGCGCTATGCGCCCGATGGCAGCATCGACCGCGTCATCGATATGCCGGTCAAGAAGATCACCAGCGTCATGTTCGGCGGGCCGAAGCTGGACACCCTCTACGTCACCTCGATGGCCAAGCCGCCGCTGCCGCGTTTTCCCGGCGACGGCGTTTTGCGCGGCAGTCTGTTCGCCATCACGGGCCTTGGCATCACGGGCGTCGCGGAGCCGCGCTTCGGCGGTTGACGCCAGGCAAGCGAAGCGCCCGTAGCATACGCGGATCAGGCCTTGGCGCGCAGGAATTCCTCATCAAAAATGTGGCAGCACGTCCGCGGCGCTGCTCTTCACCCAATGGCACAATGAGCGGTCAATGGCTCATTGGCCAAAGAGGTCCGGGCGGGCCACGTTGAGCCGTTGAACCGTGCGGAGCACTTCGCGCAAATGCGCCGCCATACGCGCGCCTGCCTGCTTTGCCTCGCCGGTCTCCACAGCCTCAAAGATCGCCACATGCTGAGCGAGCAGCGTTTCAAGGTGGCCGGGTTCGGGCAGGCTCAGATAGCGCACACGGTCCATCTGCAGCTTGACCACCTGGATCACCCGCCAGCTCTTGGGCAGGCCGGCCTCTTCGCAAAGGCTGCGATGGAAGCCCTCGTCAAGCTCAAGAAACAGCTCGCGGTCGCCCTCGGCCACTGCCTTGGCCTGTTGGGCAAGGTTCACCCTGCCTGCCGCGATGAAGGCGCTGGAACCGTGTCCGGCCAGCTTCTGCACGACGGAGACTTCGAGCGCCTCGCGAATGAACTGCGCTTCCTCGACGTCACTTAGCCGGATCGGCGCGACGAAGCTGCCGCGTTGCGGCAGGATGTCGATCAGCCCTTCATCGGCAAGCCGGATCAGCGCCTCGCGCACGGGTGTACGGCTGACACCGAGCTGCTGGGCAAGGTCCTGTTCGCTGAGCGCTTCCGACGGCAACATCGCCAGCGTCGTGATGGCGCGGCGCAGGCGCTCGTAGATCTGCGGTGAGATCGGCATGCGATTGTTGACCGGCTCCAGAACCCGCGAGGGTTCGCGCTGACCGGCGTTTTTCAGCCTGGCAGCATTGCCTGAAAATCTGGTCGCCCCCGAAAGCTTGGTCCCCATGACGAATCCGTTGCTGTGAATGGCGCTGCACTGCTCCGGTCATGACACTGCGCACGCCCCAACTCAAGCGGCAAGCAGGATTGACGCTGTATTGACATACTACCATGGTAGTGTGTATGACGCCGGTAGGCCAGGGGAGAGGAGCCGGCATGAAGATCACGGACATCAAGGCGACCACCATCACCGTTCCGCTGGAAGCAGCATTGCGGCACAGCAACGGTACGCATTGGGGACGCTTTGTCCGCACCGTGGTCGAGGTCGAGACCGACGAAGGCATTGTTGGGCTCGGCGAGATGGGCGGCGGCGGCGCCGGCGCCGAACTCGCTTTCGCCGGGCTGAAATCCTACCTTGTCGGCCACGATCCCTTCGACCTCAACCGCATGCGTTACGCCATCTGCAATCCGACGGCGTCGCTCTACAACAATCGCACGCAGCTCCACGCAGCGCTGGAATTCGCCTGTCTCGACATCATCGGCAAGAAGCTCGGCGTGCCGGTCTACCAACTGCTTGGCGGGCGCGTGCGCGACCGGATCGGCTTCGCCTCCTATCTGTTCTTCCGTTATGCCGACCGCCGCAGCGGCAAGGGCGAGGTCCGCACCATCGATCAATTGCTCGAGCATGCCCGCGCGCTCAAGGCCGAACATGGTTTTCACGCCCACAAGCTCAAGGCCGGCGTGTTTCACCCCGACTATGAGCTGGAGTGTTTCAGGGCGCTCGCCGCCGAATTTCCTGCCGACACGCTGCGCTATGATCCGAACGCCGCCCTGTCGGTCGAAGAGGCGCTGCGTTTCGGCCAGGCCATCTCCGATCTCAGGAACGACTATTTCGAGGATCCGACCTGGGGCCTGGCCGGCATGCGCCGCTTGCGCGAGAAGCTCTCCATCCCGCTGGCCACCAACACCATCGTCATCGATTTCGAACAACTCGCCACCAATGTGCGCGACCCTGCGGTTGACGTGATCCTGCTCGACACCACTTTCTGGGGCGGCATCCGCGCCTGCGTGCGCGCGGCGCAGATCTGCGACACGTTCGGCC
Organism: Mesorhizobium sp. M7A.F.Ca.ET.027.02.1.1; assembly: GCF_004022985.1. NCBI lineage: Bacteria > Pseudomonadati > Pseudomonadota > Alphaproteobacteria > Hyphomicrobiales > Phyllobacteriaceae > Mesorhizobium > Mesorhizobium sp. M7A.F.Ca.ET.027.02.1.1. Next base: position 3,050 of record NZ_RZOL01000339.1, read on the forward strand.
TGGGCATTGCCGTGCATTCCTCTGGCGAACTCGGCATCCAGCTCGCCACCATGCTGCATCTTGGCGCTGTGCTGCCCAACCTCGTCTTCACCGCCGACGCGCATTACCACCACCTTGCCGACGACATCATCGTCGGCGGCAAGATGCGCTACGAGAATGGTGCGATCGCGGTGCCGGAGGCACCGGGCCTCGGTGTCGAGCTCGATCGCGACAAACTCGCAACCTATGCCGAGCTCTATCGCTCGCTGGGCGGCTACGCCTACGACCGCGATCCTGGCCGTCCGGGCTGGTATCCGCTGCTGCCCAACACCAGTTTCGCCGACCATTTGAACGATGCCGTGCCCGATCTCGGGCTGGGCTGACATTTTTCGTTCGAAAGGATCGGCGGGAGGACGCTATGACTTTCAACCGGAGGAGAACAACAATGAGCAGGACCACAGCCTTATTCCTTGCAGCCATGCTCGGCTGCACCAGCTTTGCAACGCTGGACGCGCGCGCCGATGACGGCGTCGCCAAGGGCGACACTTCGGCCAAGAAGATCGCCTTCAGCAATTCCTACGCCGGCAATTCCTTCCGCCAGGTGATGATAAAGAGCTTCGAGGAAATGGGCGCCAAGGCCGTGGCCGACAAGCAGGTCGCCGCAACAGCCGTCGTCAGCTCGAACAATTCGGTGACCGAACAGGCCAGCCAGATCGAGAACCTGATCCTGCAGGGCTACGACGCGATCATCGTCCTTGCCGGCTCCGACACCGCACTCAACGGCGCCATCAAGGATGCCTGCAATGCCGGTATCACGGTCGTTGCCTTCGCCAGCGGCGTCACCGAGCCTTGCGCCTATGTCGTCGACTACAACCTTGACTCCTATGCCAAGGCAGAACTGGATTTCATCTCCAGCAAGCTCGGCGACAAACCGGCCAACATCCTCGAGATCCGCGGTATGGCCGGCGACGGTTTCGACAAGCGCCTGCATGAGGGCGTCGAGAAGGCGATGAAGGCGCACGCCAGCTACAAGGCTGTCGGCGAGGTCTATGGCCAGTGGACGGCGACCGTGGCACAAAAGGAAGTGTCGGGCATCCTGCCGTCGCTGCCTCAGGTCGATGCGGTGCTGACGCAGGGCGGCGACGGCTATGGCGCGGCGCAGGCATTCAAGGCCGCCAACCGGCCGCTGCCGATCATCATCATGGGCAACCGCCAGGACGAATTGGCGCTGTGGAAGCAGGAGCATGATGCCGGCGGCTACGAAACTTTCTCGCTGGGCGCCACGCCCAGCGTCTCGCAGGTCGCGTTCTGGGTCGCCCAGCAGATCCTGGCCGGCAAGCAGGTGCCGAAATTCGTCGAGGTGCCGCTCCTGCAGATCAATCAGCCTGACCTCGACGCTTGGCTGAAGACGGTTCCCGCAGGCGGCGTGGTCAATGCCGAATACCCGCAGGAGCTGGTGGCCAAGATCATCGACGCCAACGTAAAGAAGGAGCCTCTGCCGGGCGTTCCCGCGCCGAAATGAGCAGCATGGCCGAATGATGAACGATCCCACGTCGCCCAAAAAGGACGCAGCAGAGAGAGGCGATGCTGACAGCCCTCTTGTCGAGGTAGGCAATGTCCGCAAGAGCTATGATGCCGTGCATGCCTTGGGCGGCGTGGATTTTCATCTGAACCCCGGCGAGGTCGTTGGCCTGGTCGGTCACAACGGCGCCGGCAAGTCGACGCTGATGAACGTCCTGGCCGGCACCATCGAGCGCAGCAGCGGCAGCTTTCGCGTCGGCGGACGTGAGATCGGTGCCTGGAGTGCGGCCAGTGCCCAGCAGGCCGGTCTGCGCTGTATCTTTCAGGAACTGTCGCTCTGCGCCAATTTGACGTCGGCGGAAAACACCCGCATCGTGCACAGGTCCTTGCGTGGGTTGGGCTGGCGGCGGCGCGCGCGCCAGGTAATCGGTCCGGTGCTGGACGAGATCTTCCCTGGCCACGGAATCGACCTCGACAGGAAGGTCGCCGACCTGCCGATCGGCGAGCGACAGATGGTCGAGATCGCCCGCGCCTTCACGCAGACCAGCATCAAATTGCGCGCCGTCATTCTCGATGAGCCAACCTCGGCGCTCGGCCATGAGGCGACGGAGCAACTGCTCACCCACATTCGTCGTGCCGCCGGACGTGGTATCGCCTGCATCCTGATCACCCATCGACTGAACGAGATCCTCGCCGTCTGCGACCGCACCGTCGTCATGGTCGACGGCAAGGTCGTCGCCGAGCGGGCGACCGCCGGCCTGTCGCGCGCCGCGCTTGTCGAATTGATGGGCAGCATCGAGCGGCCCCGCGATCGCTCCGCAGGCAAGGCGTCGTCGGTGCAAGCTCCGGTTATCCGGCATGCCGGCCGCGACACCGCTGATCTGACCATCGACGTCGGCAAGGGCGAGATCATCGGTTTCGCCGGGCTCGACGGCCACGGCCAGCGCGAGCGGCTGCGCGCGATGTTCTATGCCGCGCGCCGGCAGCGCGAGGCCTTGCCGGGTGCCTATGTTGCCGGCGACCGCGGCTCTGAAGGCGTGTTCTCACTGTGGTCTATCGCCGACAATCTGACCATCCGCAGCCTGAATGCGCTGACGCGGGGCGGCATGATTTCAGGCGCCGCCGCTCGCAAGCTGGCCGAGACCTGGTCGGAGCGGCTCAAGGTAAAGGCGCCTTCGATCGACACGCCGATCATGTCGCTGTCCGGCGGCAACCAGCAGAAGGTGCTGTTCGCTCGTGCGCTGGCGTCGGACGCCGAGGTGATCTTCCTCGACGATCCGATGCGCGGCGTCGATGTCGGCACCAAGCAGGAGGTCTACCGGCTGATCCGCGCGGAGGCCGAGAACGGACGCGCCTTCGTCTGGTACACAACCGAACTCGAAGAGCTGACCAATTGTGAGCGCATCTATGTCTTCCGCGAGGGCCGCGCCGTGGCCAGGCTGGAAGATGAGGCCATCGAGACCGGCCGTATCCTGCAGGCGTCGTTCGGAGGCGACCATGTCTGACGCGGCTGCCCGAGTTCCGGCCCGTTCTCCTTCCAATCCGCGTTCGGCCTTGCTCAATGCCATGCAGGTCGGCCTGCCGGCTATCGCGCTGCTGGTTATGCTGGCCATCATCTTCAGCATCCGCCCGGCGGCGATGAGCTATTTCGGCTTCCATCTGCTGTTCAAGCTCTCGGTGCCGCTGGTCTTTGCCGCGCTGGCGCAGATGATGGTGATCATGCTGGGCGACATCGACCTGTCGAACGGCGCCTTTGTCGGGCTGATCACCTGCGTCACGGCGCTCTATCTCGGGGACGCGCCGGCAATCGCGGCGCTGTGCTACATCGTCCTGATCGCCGCCTATGCCGGTTTCGGCCTGCTTATTCATGCCCGGCAATTGCCCTCGATCATCGTGACGCTGGGCATGTCCTTCATCTGGCTCGGCATCGCCGTCATCCTGTTGCCGGCACCGGGTGGCTCGGCACCCGCATGGCTTGCCGCCTTCATGAGCTGGCAGCCGCCTTTGATGCCGCTGTCGATCTGGCTGGCGGCACTGGCGGCGCTCGCCGGCCATCTCGTCATCTCACGCTCCTCCTATGGCGTGGTGCTGCGCGGCGCAGGCGGCAATCCGCGCGCCGTCGAGCGCGCCGGCTGGTCCGTTATCGGCATCCGGGTCGCGGTCTATGCGGTCGCCGGCCTGCTCGCCTGTGTGGCCGGGCTGACGCTGACCGGCCTCACCACATCGGGCGACGCCAATGTCGCGCCGGCCTATACGCTGCTCGGCGTCGGCGCGGTGATCCTCGGCGGCGGCGCCTTTACCGGCGGCGTCGTCTCGCCGGTCGGCACGGTGATCGGCGCTCTGACGCTGTCGCTCGCGGGCTCGCTTCTAT
>NZ_RZOL01000033.1:0-28153 GCF_004022985.1 Mesorhizobium sp. M7A.F.Ca.ET.027.02.1.1
GGATAGAAGTGCTCGGTCTGCATCAGCTTGAGCGTTTGTTCGTTGTCGAGATAGTGGCCCGGCCCCTTGAGGCAGACCTCGGCGATGCTGTCGATCGACAGGGCCTCGTCAGTCACGTCGATGCCACGCGCGCAGCCCAGGCAATGACCGAGCATGTCGTTGTCGATGACCAGGCTCTCCAGGCAGAAGCCGAGCAGCGAGGCATGCATGCCGGCCGCCTCGTAGACGAGGTTGAGGCCGGAGAGGCCGGCCATCACATTGGTGATGCCCTTTTCGTAGCCGGACTGAATATCGGGCAATTTCGAATCCGTCATGCCGGCGGCGGAGCCACCGGGCAGGTCGTAGAATTGCGCCATCTGGGCACAGGCCGCCGTTGCCACCGACTGCTCGGCCGACCCGCCCGCCATGGCGCCGGTGCGCAGGTCCGACATGAACGGCCATGCGCCGAAGATCGCCGGATGGCCGGGCTTGAGCGCGTTGACATAGACCAGGCCGGCCAGCACTTCGGCCACTGCTTGCACGACGGCGCCGGCCATCGCCGCGGGTGCCGTGGTGCCGGACTGGCCGGTCGACAGCAGCAGGATCGGGATGCCGCCTTCGACGCAGGCCTCAAGCACGCCGCAGGCATCCTCGGCGAACTTCATTGGCGGCACGACGAATGAGTTGGAGTTGGAAACGAACGGCCGGGCACGGAAATTCTCCTCGCCGCCGGCGATGGCGTACAGCATTTCAAGCGCAGGCTTCACGTTCTCACGCACGGTGAAGGATGTTCCGACGTGCTTCGATGTTCCCATCACACAGGCATAAAGCGTGTTGAAATCCATCTCGAGCGGATCGGCGATGTCGCGCGCCACCATCGGCCGCTGGAAGAAATGGATGTTGTCCAGCCCGTCGACGATGCGGGCGGCATCATAAATATCCTGCAGCTTGGACTCGCGGTACTCGCGCTTCTCCAGATCCACCAGGTGCACGGCGATGCCTGCCGTGCCGTAGTGCACGCGCTTGCCCTGGACCACCATGTCGTGCCTGGGGTCCTGGCCATGAAGCGTGAAATGTCGTGCCGCCCGCTTGATGGTGTCGAGCACGAGCGCGCGCGGAAAGCGGACCCGGCCATCGTCGCCGTGGACCGCCCCCACCTTGGTCAGCACCTTTATGCAGGAAGGAATGGCGTTGGCGAAACCCACTGTCTCCAAAAGCGTCATCACGCCCTCGTGGATACGCTCGCGGTCATCCCCGCGCAGCGGCCCGTAGCCGCCGCCCTCGATGGCCTTGTGCTGGGGTCTGGTATCCTCCACCAGGGGAGATGATCGCATGGCATGTCCTGTTTCGCGAAGACCGGAGCGCTGCGGACGACGGTTCGCCGGCGTGTCCTGCTGTTCGACAGCCACTGGCATGGAAGCACTCCACCGTCGTCGGCAGGAACTCGTGGCGGTTGCTCCACCATCGGCCTGCTTCTTCCCCTGACGCCGACTATGCCGCTGGCACTGGCTCATCCTATGGGCCAGCTGGCCCAGTTCCATGTGCCAGAGCTAAAATACCGGAGCCGCTGCGAACGGCTCCGGTCACGAGAGATCGACGATGGATCAGGCGGCCGCGGGTCTGCGTCCGGCGGCCGTGGCCAGTTCGCGAATGCCTGGCTCGATGTGCTGCAGTGCGATCGACGAGATGCCCAGCCGCATGAAACGCGAAGGCTTTTCAGTGCGATCGAAGAAACGGTCGCCTGGCTCGATGATGACGCTGCGCGAGGCGGCTGCCTCGGCCAGCCCGCGCGAATCGGTGCCGCGCGGCCCTTCGAGCCACAGCGACGTGCCGCCGGCCGAATCGGTCGAACGCCATTCCGGCAGGAAGGCGGAAATCGCATGGACCAGCCGCTTGCGCCGCTCGTCGAAGGCTGAAGACAGCCGCCGCACCAGCGCCTCGTGGTGGCCGAGCGACAGGAATAGCGCTACGGCGCGCTGATTGTTGGCCGGCGGGTGACGCAGCATGAAGCGGCGCAGCGCCCTGAGCTCCGCGATCAGTCCGGCGGACGCCACGATGTAGCCGAGCCGCAGGCCCGGAGCCAGCGTCTTGGACATCGAGCCGACATAGACGACGCGGCCGGAGCGATCGAGGCTCTTCAGCGCTTGCTGCGGTGCCTCGTCGAGAAGCTGGCTGTCATAGCCGTCCTCGATGATGATCTGGTTGTAGCGGTTGGCGCGCGCCAGAAGATCCTGCCGCCGCTCCGCCGACAACGGCACCATGGTCGGGCAATGATGGCTTGGCGTGACGAAGACGAACCCGGAATCGTTGGCAATAGAAGCAGTTACGATGCCGGACTGGTCGACCGGCACCGGCTGTATCTCCGCGCCCGCAAGGCGGAAGATCGAGCGGGCGTCGGGATAGCCCGGGTCTTCCATCGCCACCTTGGAGCCTTTGGACATCAGCAGCGTCGCCAGCATGTAGAGCGCGTTCTGAGCGCCCAGCGTGACGATGATCTCGTCCGGATTGGCGAAGATGCCGCGCCGGGGCAGGAGCCGCGCCTGGATCTGCTCGATCAGCAGCGGATCGTCACGGTCGACCATGTCGGACGCCCAGTTACGGATTTCCAGCACGGCAAGCGCCATGCGGTTGCACTCGCGCCACTCGGCGGTCGGGAACAGCGCCGGGTCGAACTGCCCGTAGACGAAGGGATAGGACGACTTGATCCAGTTCTCGTGCTTCGCTGGCGGCGGCATGTCGCTTGCGGCGATCTTGCGGCGTGCCTTCCAGTCGATCTCGTTGGCCTGGTCGGGCGCCTTCTGGTGGGGCTTGGCCGGTGTCGCCAGCACATCGGGATTGACGAAATGGCCACGCCGCTCGCGCGCCACCAGGAAACCCTGGTCGACGAGCTGCTGGAACGCCAGCACCACGGTTCCGCGAGCCACGCCAAGTTTTTCGGCCAGGATCCGGCAGGAAGGAAGCGGCATCGAAGCGGCGATCTGGCGGTCGAGAATGGCGGCTACGATGGCCTGGCGGATCTGCGCCTGCAGGGTTTGGCCGGATTCGGCCGAAATCCGGAACAGGCCGGACCATATCGCCGTGTCGTTTCGCTGTGGCATGGGAGATTTCCTCGATGGCCAGCCTTTTTCGCTTGGCTGGACCAGCCGAACGTAACCGTGGCACAAGGGGTTGCGCCAATCAATTTTTCTGATCGTTGGGATTTATGCCAGTGATCCTTCACGTCCTTTTGATGCCGCGTTGCGGCATCCTGGGGTGACGCGGCGCCTCATCCCGGCGATGACACCGTACGTGACGTCTGCGTGATCGCCGCGTGACGTCTGCGTCATCGCTGGGGTGACGGTGTGCGTCATCGCTGCGCATTGAAACGGGTGGAGTTCGGCCCGATAGATTGTCGCGACGACACGCGCCGGAAACATCCGGTCCGTAATGATGGCTCGAGGTCTCGGAGTTTGGCAGTGGATCAATCGTCCTTTCAAAAACAGCTCGCCGCCTTGCGTGACCACCGCGCGGCGGCGCCCGCCAGCATGCGCCAGGCCTTCGCCGCCGATCCCAAGCGGTTCGTGGAATTCTCCGCTGCCGACGGCGATCTGCTGCTCGACTGGTCGAAATGCGCGGTCGACGCGACCACCATGGAGCTGCTGGAAAAGCTCGCCCAGGCCGCCGATCTCGAAGGCCGCCGCGCCGCCATGTTCGCCGGCAAGAAGATCAACGTCACTGAGGACCGTGCCGTGCTGCACACGGCGCTGCGCAACCTGACCGGCAAGGGCGTCACCGTCGATGGCCAGGACGTCAAGGCTGACGTCATCGCCGTGCTCGACGCCATGGGCGCCTTTGCCGATGCCGTGCGCTCGGGCAAGGCGGCTGGCGCCACCGGCAAGAAGATCACCGACATCGTCAACATCGGCATCGGCGGTTCCGATCTCGGCCCGGCCATGGCGACGCTGGCGCTGGCGCCCTATCATGACGGGCCGCGCGCACATTACGTTTCCAACATCGACGGCGCCCATATCCACGACACGCTGAAGGGCCTCTCCGCCGAAACCACGCTTTTCATCATCGCTTCCAAGACCTTCACCACCGTCGAAACGATGACCAACGCCGAAACCGCTCGGAAATGGGTGCAGGAAGCACTGGGTAAGGAAGCGGTCGGCAAGCATTTCGCCGCCGTCTCCACCGCACTCGACCTGGTGGCCAAGTTCGGCATCGAGCCGGATCGCGTCTTCGGCTTCTGGGACTGGGTCGGCGGCCGCTATTCGCTCTGGGGCGCCATCGGCCTGCCGGTGATGATCGCTGTCGGCCCGCGGAATTTTCGCGCCTTCCTCGATGGCGCGCATGAGATGGACGAGCATTTCCGCACCGCGCCGGTGCAGGAGAACCTGCCGGCGCTGCTTGGACTGGTCGGCTGGTGGCATCGCGTCATCTGCGGCTACCCGGCGCGCGCCGTCATCCCGTATGACCAGCGCCTGTCCAGGCTGCCGGCCTATCTGCAGCAGCTCGACATGGAATCGAACGGCAAGAGCGTCACCCTCGAAGGCACAGAGGTGACGACGCCGGCCGGACCGCTGGTCTGGGGCGAGCCCGGCACCAACGGCCAGCATGCCTTCTTCCAGCTGCTGCACCAGGGCACCGATTTCATCCCGGTCGAATTCCTCGCCGCGGCGGTCGGCCACGAGCCGGAACTCAAACACCAGCACGATCTGCTGCTCGCCAACTGTCTGGCGCAGTCGGAAGCGCTGATGAAGGGCCGCACGCTGGACGAAGCCCGCGCCCAGATGCTGGCCAAGGGCATGAAGCCGGCCGACGTCGACAAGATAGCGCCGCACCGCGTCTTCTCGGGCAACCGGCCCTCGCTGACCATCCTCTACCGCAAACTCGACCCACGCACCTTCGGCCGGCTGATCGCGCTCTACGAGCACCGCGTCTTCGTCGAGGGCACGCTATTCGACATCAACTCCTTCGACCAGTGGGGCGTCGAGCTCGGCAAGGAACTGGCCACCGGCCTTCTGCCTGTCGTGGAGGGCAAGGAAAGTGCCGCCAAGCGGGATGCATCGACCGCTGGCCTTGTGGGATTCATCCACCATTTGCGTGGCGCGGAGTGAAAAGCTTGGCAGACATCAAGGGAATATTGTTCGACAAGGACGGCACGCTTGTCGACTTCAACGCAACCTGGCTCGGCGTTGCCGACTTCATGGCCATGGATGCGTCCGAAGGCGATCGCTGGAAAGCCGACAGGCTGCTGGCCGCCGCCGGCTTCGATTTCGCCAACAAACGCTTCAAGCCCGACTCGATCTTTGCGTCCGGCACCAATCTCGACGTCGTCGAATTGTGGTTTCCGCGCCTGTCCAACGAGGACCAGATGCTTGCGGTTGCCCGCTTCAACGAGATCACCTCTGTGCAGGGCTCGGCGATGGCCGTGGCGCTGCCGGGCATCGTCGACACGTTGACGGCCTTGCACAGGAAATCCTACCGGCTTGGCGTCGCCACCAATGATTCGACCAGCGGCGCGGAAAAGACGCTGGTGACGCTCGGCGTCGCCCAATTGTTCGACGCGGCCTATGGCTACGACGCGGTGGCCAATCCGAAGCCGGCGCCCGACACCATCCTGGCTTTCAGCGACCTCACCGGCCTCAGGCCGGCGGAGATCGCCATGGTCGGCGACAACAGGCACGACCTCGAAATGGCGCGTGCCGGTGGCTGCGGGCTGGCAGTCGGCGTGCTCTCCGGCACCGGCACCCGCGAATCGCTGGCCGGCATTGCCGATGTGATCTTGGATTCGGTCGCCGACCTGCCGGATTTTCTCTCGGCGCGGGTCAAGGAGGCGATCTGACGGCCGAGGCGGGGCAAAATCAACTTGGGCTTTCCCGCCAACGGCTGATTGGTGGAAAGCGGAACGGCAGGTGGGGCCGGTGGCAGACAGGCCGCTATTGGGGGACGTTTATCGAGAAACGGACATACCGCCGATGAAAGCCTAGGGCCGGAAGTGGCCCAAAGCTGCCTCACACTTTGTGTAGCAGTGGGGGTGAGGAGCGCTGTTGCGCTCGTCACCCGGCGTTGTCTCAGCCCCGTTGATTGGCGATGCCGAGGTAGTGCCCTAGACGGTACTCGATATCGGAGCCCGCTTGCTGGATCAAGGCCTGGCTCCCAGCGGCACGCACGAGAAATCCTGGCAAGGTGAGTGATCGGCTGAACTCACCATACGCGGCGACCAGGTCGGCGTCGGGCGGCAGTACGGCACGATTGATCATCGCCTCCAGATTGATTGATTGTTTGGGTGTGCCGGATCGCCGTCGCGAGCTTCGCCAAGGTGCGGTCGGGCTGCGGGCCTTCGGTTTGCGAGCGTTAGCCGTTGAAGCCGTTATACCGATGCAGCATGCGGTCCATGATGCGCTGCGGCATGAACCGGCGCACCATGCTGAGCTGGCGGGCCTGTGGTCCTGCAGGATAACGCAGCCGGGGGTTGGCCGCGGTTGCGGCCTTCACCACAGCATCGGCGACCACCTGCGGATCATCGCCAGCATCCACCCATTTGCGCATCAGCTTCTCGCTGCGGTCGCGGCCGACGCCATAGACGTCAATAGGCTGGTCCGCCCGCGTCAGGTTTTCCTCGAAGGCGGTGTGCGTTACGCCTGGTTGGACCATGAGGACGCGGACGCCGAAGCCCCGCACTTCGTGATCCAGCGACTCCGAATAACCTTCGATGGCGTGCTTGGTCGATGCATAGAAGGCGTTGAACGGCGAGGGGATCAGGCCGAGAATGGAACTCATGTTGATGATCCGACCACTCTTCTGACGGCGCATGATGGGCAACACCGCGTTGACGACGCGGGCGACGCCGAACACATTGACGTCGAACAGTCTTTTAGTCTGGCCAATGGATGATTCCTCGGCGCCACCCAGCATGCCGATCCCGGCGTTGTTGACGACGAGGTCGATGCGCCCGGCGCGTCGCGCGATCTCGGCAACCAGCGCCTCCACCGATGCATCTTCAGTGACATCGCAGACCAGCATGGTGATCCCGTCGCGGTCTGCAACGGCCTTGCGGCTCGTGCCGAACACCCAGTAGCCCGCCCTGACCAGTGCCTTGGCGGTCGCCAGGCCGATGCCCGAGGAAGCGCCGGTCACCAGCGCGATTGCCTTGTTGTCTTTGCTCATTTGAATGTCTCTTTCAGTTGGTTCGATTTGTGATGGCAGCAAGCGCTGAGAAGCAGCTCGTCACAGGCTGCGGATAATCGTGCGGGTGATGGCATATTGGCTTGGCCAGTAACCGCTGTAGTGGGGGACGCCGTAATGCATGTCCTCGACGCGGCGGTGGTAGAAGACGTCGGCGCGAACGGGAGTCAAAGGCGCGGTCGGCCGCAGATTGAAGACCGGAATGAACATCAGCTGCAGGGAGCCTACCCCCGCGACCTCGACTACGGGCTTTCCGCATGTCCGGCATTTGCCGCGATTGAAGTTCGGCGGCGGGCGATACTTAGCGAAGGAGATGTTCGAGGCGTCATTCAGCGTGACATGCCTGGCCGGCACGACGACGACGTCGGAAAAGTGCCTGCCAGTGAAGCCTTGGCATATGAGACAATGACACCGGAACCTGCCCTTTGGCGCGACTTGGATTTCGAACGAGCAGGCGCCGCACTCGCACGAGCCGGTGAGCGGGAACGAGCTGTCGGCGGTCACGTGCTGATGCTTCTGGGTTTCATTTGGGGACGCCATTCCGGTCACCGCAGCATCATGTTGAGACTGATTTCGACCGGCCGCCCGGAGGGGGCGTGCAGGAGCTTGATGGTGTTCCACCGAACCTGCTCATAGATGCCCTTGGCATGGCTCAGGGCCTCGTCGCGCAGCTGGGCTGACAGAAAACCGCCTATGTGATCGGCGTCGGTGGTTTTTGATATGGCGTTCATGATCCACTCTGATGTAGACAAGAGAAACTTATGCCTCTACATAAGCCTTGAAGTAGTCACTGTCAACAATGTATCCACGAGAAACTTTGCTATCATGCCAGACCCGATTAGTCGCCCCTACCATCACGGTGATCTCCGTCGTGCAGTCATCGACACGGCACAGGACATGCTTCGGGAGGAGAAGGACTGGCAGTTCACGCTGCGGGAAGTCGCTCGCCGGGCCGGTGTGAGCCACGCGGCGCCCTATAAGCACTTTCACGACAAGTCGGCGTTGTTGGCCGAGCTGGCGAAGTTGGGATTTGCCGAACTAGCGGCAACACTCAACGGTGCGACACCAAAAAACACTGCATCATTGCGCGATGAGGTCGTGCCGATTGCACAGGCGTACATCGCCTTCGCCATGCAAAATCCGGCGCTCTATCGCCTGATGTTCAGCGCTGAAGAGGGACGATCGACAGGCCTCCACTTGAGCGATAGTGCTCTCAGCGTATTTGAGGTGACGGTCGAGCTGTTGCGACGGGGTCAGGCCGCCGGCCTTATTCGCAATCGACCAATACAGGGCCAGGCAGCGACGTGCTGGGCCTTGCTGCACGGCATCGCCATGCTTGCTATTGACGGCCTTCTCGTGCCCGAAAAGGTGGGGCCGAACCCCCTCGAGGCGGCACTGGACACTCTCATCGAAGGACTGGCGGTCGAGCAGGGGGATTGACCTAACTTGGTCATTTGCCAATGGCAGCTTCTGGCGCAAAGGTGCCACGGTGCTCTGCCTCGCCTTTGTCCGCTTCTGGGCAGCGGCCGTCACGACGGCAACGGCCGAAATGAGGCGCAAAACGGCCAACGTGGTGCAGCAGTCGAATGTCTGCTTTCAGGTAATGGCCAGCAACGTCGTTGCGGCAAAGATGGAGGTCGAACCCGGTCATTCCGACTGACTGGGTTTTGATCTCAGCGCCAGCGGTTATCCGCCTCGAAGGAAAACACACCGCTCGGCTTGCTCGCGGCACCCTTCGCGTCGCCGAAATCCGGCACCTTGTATTCGGCGAGCAACCGCAGCCGCGACAGCGGCAGGTCGTTGCGGCGGGGATCGCCGACCAGCACTTCGATGCCGGCTGCCAGGCAGCGGTCGAGGAACGGGATGAAGCGTAGAGCGACCTCGCGGCCATAGAACACGTCCCCCGCAAGCACGAGGTCGACCGGCGGCGGGGGAGCCGTCGTGATGTCCTTGTCGACAATGGTGATCTCGATGTCGTTGGCCGCGGCGTTAAGGCCGATTGCGGCAACGCCGTTGCGGTCGATTTCGGCGGCGATCACTTCGCGCGCACCGGCCTTGGCTGCGGCGATGCCAACGAGGCCGGAACCGGCGCCAAGGTCGAGCACGCGGCGACCGGCCACCGTTTGCGGGTGATCCATGATGTGGCGCGCAAGCACCGCGCCGCCGGCCCACACATAAGCCCAGTAAGGCGGCTGCGGCTCAGGTTCGTCCGCCTCGAATGTGTCGTCATCGGCGTCGGAGCCTTGGAGCGGATCGGTAAGCCGCCTCAGGCCGCTGGCCGGGTGCGGCGTGTAGAGCCGGGTCTCAGGCACCGACGGCACCGGGGCGAGGCGCATGTTCGTCCTGATGAATTCTGCCGGGTCAGGACGGCAAGGTGCATTTACGGCATCCGCGCCGCCGGCTGCAATCATTCGCGCAAAGCTCGCCGCAGGATCTTGCCGACCGGCGTCTTCGGCAGCTCGGTCCTGAATTCTATGTATTTGGGCCGCTTGTAGCCGGTCAGGTTCTCGCGGCAGAAGGCGGTGAGCGTCTCTGCGGTCAGCGCCGGATCCTTCTTGACCACGAACAGTTTCGGCACCTCGCCCGAATGCTCGTCCGGCACGCCGACCGCCGCCACTTCGAGCACGCCCGGATGCATGGCCACGACTTCCTCGAGTTCGTTCGGATAGACATTGAAGCCCGAGACCAGGATCATGTCCTTCTTGCGGTCGACGATCTTGGTGTAGCCGCGCTCGTCCATGAAGCCCATGTCGCCGGATTTGAAGTAGCCGTCCTTGGTCATCACCTTGGCGGTCTCATCGGGCCGGTTCCAGTAGCCCGCCATCACTTGCGGTCCTCGGATGCAGACCTCGCCGACCTCGCCGAGCGGCAAATTGTTGCCGTCGTCGTCGCGGATGGCGATCTCGGTCGAGGGCAGCGGCAAACCGATGGTGCCGGTGAAGTCGCCGGCGGTGAACTTGTTGGCGGTGGCCACCGGCGAAGTTTCCGAGAGGCCGTAGCCTTCGGTGACCGAACAACCGGTCAGCGTCTTCCAGCGTTCGGCAACGCCCTTCTGCACCGCCATGCCGCCGCCCAGCGTCAGCACCAGCGGCTTGAAGTCGAGCTTGCGGAAATCCTCATTGTTGAGCAGCGCGTTGAACAGCGTGTTGAGGCCGGGAAAGATGTGCACCGGATACTTCTGCAGTTCCTTGACGAAGCCGGGAATGTCGCGCGGATTGGGAATGAGGACATTTCGGGCGCCTTGCTGCATGCCCATCAGTGCGTTCACGGTCAGCGCGAAAATATGATAGAGCGGCAGCGCGCAGATAAAGTTGGGGTGCGCCGGTTTCGGCTTGATCGTGTAGGCGTCCTCCATCCACTGCGCGTTCTGCGCGACGTTGGCGAGCACGTTTCTGTGCAGCAGTGTGGCGCCCTTCGACACGCCCGTGGTGCCGCCCGTATATTGCAGGAAGGCGACATCGTCGGCTTCCACCTTGGCCGGCTTGAAGCCCATGCCGGCGCCGGCCTTCATGGCGGCATTGAACTTGACATGGCCGGGCAAGGACCATGCCGGCACCATCTTCTTCACGCGGCGCACGACGAAATTGACGATGGTGCCCTTCAGGCCGCCGAGCATGTCGCCCATCGCGGCGACCACCACATGCTTGACCGCCGTCCTCGCGATCACCGCCTGCAAGGTGTTGGCGAAGTTTTCCAGGATGACGATGGCTTGCGCACCGGAATCCTTCAACTGGTGTTCGAGCTCGCGCGGCGTGTAGAGCGGATTGATGTTCACCACGACATAGCCGGCGCGCAAGATCGCCATCATCGCCACCGGATATTGCAGCACGTTCGGCATCATCAGCGCGACGCGCGCGCCTTTCTGCAGGCCCTTCGATTGCAGGTAGGCGCCGAAGGCCGCCGACAGCCGCTCGATATCGGTGTAGCTGATGGACTTGTCCATGCAGGTGAAGGCCGGCTGCGCGGAAAACTGCTTGCAGGCGCCGACGAGGAAATCGCCGATCGAGCTGTAGGGCAGGGCGCCGATCTCCGCCTGCACGTTTTTCGGATAGCTCTTGAGCCACGGCTTTTCCGGCAAGCCGGCGGCCAGCGCCGTCAATGCTTTCGGCAATCGGTTGGCGGTGGCGGCGGTCGGCCTTGCCGCCGGTGGGGCCTTCACCGCCGCCGCAGCCTTCGACGCCGGCCTGACAGCGGGCTTTGCCGCACCCGCTTTACTCCCCGGCGCCGTCTTTTCGGCCGCGGCCTTGGCCGGGGCTTTCACCGCCGGCTTTGTGCTTGCCCTTACGGGCGCCGCGGCCGCCTTCGGCGTGGCGACCTTGGCAACGGGTGCTTTCGGCTTGGCAGTACCGGCTGCTTTCGACGGCGCCTTGGCTCCCGCTTTCACCGTCGTCGTCCTTGATGCTTTTGCCACCCGTTCCTCCCTGGACAAGTCTTGTTCATTCGCGCCGCGCTCGCCCCTGAATTGACCTCGCCTCTGAATTGACAAGGGCGCCCTCCGCTGCGGCCGTTATACCCTATGTATTGCCTCCCTTGGTGACCGTGCAAGTCTTGCCCTTGCGGCAACACGGCGAAAGATTTGCCGTCGAAAGTCCTTGCCGCCGCCAGCGCTGCCAAACGGTGTTCTGGCGCATCCCTCGGCCGCTCGGAAGCGCGGGGAACATTATATCGTCAGCTTGGCGATCAATAAAAAAATTCGGTTGTTAATAATCTCGTGAATGGAAGAAACTGCTAATTTTTTCTCCAATTTGGCAAAATAGCGGATTTTTTTCCTGCTTCCCGCGGGGTAAGCAAACGGGGTGTTCCAAAGCCGGAAAAACGGTGCTTATATGCGCGCTTCGCGAGCCTGATAGAGGGGCTTGGAAGAACATCAGGGAGTGCTCAATGAATAAGAAGCTGACTTTTGCAGCCGCGTTGCTGGCTGCAAGCGTCCTGGGCGGCGTGGCCAATGCGAAAACTCTGGTCTACTGCGCGGAAGCTTCGCCGGAGGGTTTCGATCCGGCGCCGTATACCGCAGGCCAGACGTTCGACGCGTCATCGCGCACCGTCTTCAACCGCCTTGTCGAATTCGATCACGGCAAGACGACGACCTCGCCGGGCCTGGCCGAGAGCTGGACGATCTCCGACGATGGCAAGGAATATGTCTTCAAGCTGCGCAAGGGCGTCAAGTTCGCCGCGACCGACTATTTCACCCCGACGCGCGACTTCAACGCTGACGACGTGGTGTTCTCGTTCGAACGCCAGGTCGACAAGAACGGCCCTTGGTTTCAGTACATTCCGGGCATTGCATACCAGTATTACAATGACCCGTTCGGCGGAAACATCGCCAAGGTCGAGAAGGTCGACGACCTGACGGTGAAGTTCACCCTCAAGGAGCCGGCGATCACTTTCATTCCAACGCTGGGCATGGATTTCGCTTCGGTCGTCTCCAAGGAATATGCCGACAAGCTGCAGGCCGACAAGACGCCTGAGCTGTTCAACCAGAAGCCGATCGGCACCGGTCCGTTCATCTTCGTCGACTACCAGACCGACGCCGCCATCCGTTACAAGGCCAACCCGGACTATTGGGGCGGCAAGCAGAAGATCGACGATCTGGTCTTCGCCATCACCACCGATCCGGCGGTGCGCGCGCAGAAGCTCAAGGCCGGCGAATGCAACATCATGTCGTACCCGGCACCGGCCGACATCGCAGGCCTGCAGGCCGATCCGAACCTGAAGGTCGAGGAGCAGGAAGGCCTCAATGTCGGCGCGCTGATGTACAACACCCAGCAGAAGCCGTTCGACGACGTGCGCGTCCGCAAGGCGCTCAACATGGCCATCAACAAGAAGGCCATCATCGACGCCGTCTTCCAGGGCGCCGGCCAGGTGGCGATCAATCCGATCCCGCCGACCATGTGGTCCTACAACAAGGAAGTGAAGGACGATCCTTACGATCCGGATGCAGCCAAGAAGCTGCTTGAAGAGGCCGGCGTCAAGGACCTCAAGATGAACGTCTGGGCCATGCCGGTGTCGCGCCCGTATATGCCGAACGCGCGCCGTACCGCCGAGCTGATCCAGGCGGACTTCGCCAAGGTCGGCGTCACCGTCGAGATCGTCAGCTACGATTGGGGTGAATACCTCAAGCGCGCTTCCGCGGTCGATCACGACGGCGCCGTCATCGTCGGCTGGACCGGCGACAATGGCGATCCGGACAACTTCCTCGGCGTGCTCCTGAGCTGCGCTTCCGTCGGTTCGAACAACCGCGCGGAATGGTGCAACAAGGACTTCGATGCGCTCATCAACAAGGCCAAGACCGTTTCGGATCAGGCCGAGCGCACCAAGCTCTATGAACAGGCACAGGTCATCTTCAAGGAACAGGCACCCTGGGCGACGCTCGCTCACTCCAAGGTGTTCATGCCGATGCAGAAGACCGTCACCGGCTTTGCGATGGATCCGCTCGGTATCCACCGCTTCGACGGCGTCGATATCGCCGAATAAGGTTGCGAAACGGGGGCGCCACCATATGGTGACGCCCCCACTCGCCCGCCATGCTGCGTTATATCCTCGGCAAGCTCGCCCTCATCATCCCGACCTTCATCGGGATAACCATCCTCGCCTTTGGCTTCGTGCGCATCCTGCCCGGTGATCCGGTGCTGGTGCTTGCGGGCGAACGCGGCCTGTCGCCCGAACGCCACACGGCGCTGATGCACCAGTTCGGTTTCGACCTGCCGATCTGGCAACAATATCTGACCTATCTGACCAACATCCTCAGCGGTGATTTCGGCACCTCGTTTTCCACCAAGACGCCGGTGCTGAAGGATTTCCTGGTGCGCTTCCCGGCAACGGTCGAACTCGCCATCTTCGCCATGATCTTTGCCGTCATCCTGGGTGTCGCCGCCGGCATCTTCGCCGCCATCCGTCGCGGTTCCTGGTTCGATCAGCTGACGATGGGCACGGCGCTGGCGGGCTATTCCATGCCGATCTTCTGGTGGGGCCTGCTGCTGATCATCGTCTTCTCCGGCACGCTGCACTGGACGCCGGTTTCCGGCCGCATCGACCTTCTCTATTTCTTCAAGCCGGTGACCGGTTTCATGACCATCGATTCGCTGATCTCGGGCCAGAAGGGCGCATTCCGCTCGGCACTGTCGCACCTCGTCCTGCCCACGATCGTGCTCGGCACTATCCCGCTCGCAGTCATCGCCAGGCAGACGCGCTCGGCGATGCTCGAAGTGCTGGGTGAGGACTATGTCCGCACCGCGCGTGCCAAGGGCCTGGCGCCGCGCCGCGTCATCGGCCTGCATGCCTTCCGCAACGCGCTGATCCCGGTCGTCACCACCATCGGCCTGCAGGTCGGCACGCTTTTGACCGGCGCCATCCTGACCGAGAGCATCTTCTCCTGGCCCGGCATCGGCAAATGGATGATCGACGCCATTTCCAAGCGCGACTATTTCACCGTGCAGGGCGGGTTGCTTTTGATCGCGCTGATCGTCATGTCGGTGAACCTCATCGTCGACGTGCTCTACGCCGTCATCAACCCACGCATCCGGGCCAACTGACATGAGCAACGAAGGCCCAGCCACCATCGAAGCCGCGACCGTCGTCAAGCCGCAGGACGCCAGGCTGCAGATGTTCGGCGAGTTCTGGCATTACTTCTCCGTCAACAAGGGCGCGGTGATCGGGCTCTTCGTCTTTGCGCTGCTGATCCTGATCGCCATCTTCGCGCCGCTGCTGGCGCCCCATTCGCCGGACGATCAGTTCCGCGACTTCTTCCTGACGCCGCCGGCCTGGCAGGAAGGCGGCAACGCGCAGTTCCTGCTCGGCACCGACGCTGTCGGCCGCGATATGCTGTCGCGGCTGATCTACGGCTCGCGGTTCTCGCTCGCCATCGGCTTCGTCGTCGTCACGTCAGCGCTGATCTCAGGCGTCATTCTCGGCCTGCTCGCCGGCTACTGCCGCGGCTGGGTCGACACGCTGATCATGCGCATCATGGACATCATCCTGGCCTTCCCGTCGCTGCTGCTGGCCCTGGTGCTTGTCGCGGTTCTCGGCCCTGGCCTCGTCAACGCCATGATCGCCATCGCCTTTGTGCTGCAGCCGCATTTCGCCCGGCTCACCCGCGCCGCCGTGATGGCCGAGAAGACCCGCGAATATGTCGTCTCGGCCAAGGTCGCCGGGGCCAGCCATCTCAGGCTGATGCTGGTCACCATCCTGCCCAACTGCATCGCGCCGCTGATCGTGCAGGCGACGCTGTCCTTCTCCAACGCCATCCTCGAGGCGGCGGCCCTTGGCTTCCTCGGCATGGGCGCGCAGCCGCCGACGCCGGAATGGGGAACCATGCTGGCCGAAGCGCGCGAGTTCATCCTGCGCGCCTGGTGGGTGGTGACCTTCCCGGGCCTCGCCATCCTGATCACCGTCTTCGCCATCAACCTGATCGGCGACGGCCTGCGCGACGCGCTCGACCCCAAGCTGAAGAGGTCGTGAGCATGCCTCTGCTCGAGATCAAGAACCTCACCGTTTCCTTCGACACCGCGGCCGGACCGTTCATGGCCGTGCAAGGCATCGACCTCTCGATCGAGCCGCGCGAAGTGCTGGCGATTGTAGGCGAGTCCGGTTCCGGCAAGTCCGTGGCGATGCTCGCGGTGATGGGCCTGTTGCCCAACACGGCAACCGTCAAGGCAGACCGCATGGCCTTCGACGGCGTCGATCTCCTGAAGCTCAGCCCGTCCGAACGCCGCAAGATCGTCGGCAAGGACATCTCGATGATCTTCCAGGAGCCGATCGCCAGCCTCAATCCGTGCTTCACCGTCGGCTTCCAGATCGAGGAGGTGCTGCGCTTCCATATGGGTATGGATCGCGCTCAGCGGCGGGCCCGCGCCATCGAATTGATGAAGCTGGTCGGCATCGCCGATCCGGAAGAACGGCTGAGCTCGTTTCCGCACCAGATGTCGGGCGGCCAATGCCAGCGCGTCATGATCGCCATCGCTATCGCCTGCAACCCGAAACTGCTGATCGCCGACGAGCCGACGACGGCGCTCGACGTCACCATCCAGAAGCAGATCCTCGATCTGCTGGTTTCGCTGCAGGCCAAATACGGCATGGGCCTGATCATGATCACCCACAATATGGGCGTGGTGGCCGAGACCGCCGATCGCGTCATCGTCCAGTACAAGGGCCGCAAGATGGAAGAGGCCGACGTGCTGTCGTTGTTCGAATCGCCGAAAAGCAATTACACGCGGGCGCTGTTGTCGGCTTTGCCGGAGAACGCCGTCGGCGACCGGCTGCCGACCGTTTCCGACATGCTGTTCGAGCCGGCCCCCTCTGCCGCGGGAGCCGCCTCATGAACACCACGGTCCTCGAAGGCAAGAACATTGTCCGCGACTACCACATCGGTGGTGGCCTGTTCACCGGGCCGCGTACCGTGCACGCGGTCAAGGGCGTCTCGTTCAAGGTCGACAAGGGCAAGACGCTGGCCATCGTCGGCGAAAGCGGCTGCGGCAAGTCCACGCTCGCCCGCATCATCACGCTGATCGATCCGGCGACGTCAGGCGACCTGTTCATCGACGGCAACAAGGTCGATATCGCCAAGGGCGGATTGACCAAAGAGATGCGCCGCAAGGTCCAGATCGTCTTCCAGAACCCCTATGGATCGCTCAATCCGCGCCAGAAGATCGGCGACGTGCTGGGCGAGCCGCTTTTGATCAACACCGACAAGCCGGCGGCCGAGCGGCGCGACCTGGCGATGAAGATGCTGAAGAAGGTCGGCCTCGGTCACGAGCACTACAACCGCTACCCGCACATGTTCTCGGGCGGCCAGCGCCAGCGCATTGCCATTGCCCGTGCGCTGATGCTCAACCCAAGCCTGCTGGTGTTGGACGAGCCGGTCTCGGCGCTAGATCTTTCCGTGCAGGCACAGGTGCTCAACCTGCTCGCCGACCTGCAGGACGAGTTCCAGCTGACCTATGTCTTCATCAGCCACGATCTGTCCGTGGTGCGCTACATCGCCGACGATGTGATGGTGATGTATTTCGGCGAAGCGGTCGAATACGGCTCGCGCGACGAGGTCTTCGCCGACCCCAAGCACAGCTACACCAGGACGCTGTTCGCCGCGACCCCGCGCGCCGACGTCGCCTCGATCAAGGCAAGACTGGCGAAGAAGAAGGCGGCTTGAGCCAAAACCCAATTACTCTGAACGATTGAGTTTTGCCCGAACACGACTTACGTCTTCCGCGAAGTGGACGGCAGCTTTGCGCCCAAGTCGTCCACCAAACTCTGTTTGCGCGATGCCTGAAAGCTGATAGCAAACCGATCGCGTTTATCTGAGGAAGTCAGTGACCACTTTCACCGTGGCGACCGGATTCTCCTCCATGATCCAATGTCCCGAACCGGGAATGACGCCCTCGGTAACGTTGTCCGCGGCGAAGCGCATCACCGTCGCCATTTGAGTACCGAACGACATTTCTCCTCCGATTGCCAGCAAGGGCATCTTCAGCTTTCCTGACGTTTCCAGGATCGCCTTGTTGTCGAGCGCGTCCTGGTCGAAGGCTGCGAACTGCGCGAAGCCGGAGTGCATCGCGCCCGGCAAAGCGTAGAGAGCGGCATAGTGCTCACGGGACGCTTCGTCGAAATGTGATGGATCGGCAGAAAACTCGTTCCAAAATCGGTCGAGATAAATCCGCTCCCGACCTGCCACGAGCCGCTCCATATCCGGTCCACCGAACCTGAAATGCCAGAGAAGCGGGTTCTTGAGTATTTCTTCCCAGGGGCCGACGCCGGGAACAGGTGCGTCGATCAGCACAAATTTGGACACCTGATCCCGATGCTGCGCAGCAAAGGCAAAACCCACCATATTGCCAATGTCATGCGTGACGAGATCGACGCTTTGGATATTTAGGCTGCGCAGGACTGCTTCCATGTCGGCAGCCTGAGTTTTCTTGTCGTAGCCAGTCTCAGGATGAGACGACAGACCCATGCCACGTAGATCCGGCACGACGACCATGTGATCCTTTGCCATTTCAACGGCGAGCGGCTCCCACATGTCTCCCGTCTCACCGTACCCGTGCAGCATTAGTACCGCAGGACCGGAACCACCTACGCGCACGTGGATCGTCACACCGTCCGTCTTGACCTCGCGCGTTTCGAAGCTGGCCGGAAACGGTTTAACGTTGGCGCTGGCGGTCTGCGTGGCCAGCAACAGCGCAGTACAAAAGATCAACAGCTTCGACATCGCTTCACTTCCCCATTATCTACCGATCGGTATATAAAAGGCAGATCGATTCACGCGTCAAGCGATAATATACCAGTCGGTACAATAAAGAGAGTGAGTGACTATGGGCAGGCCGAGAGAGTTCGATACCGAGAAAGCACTCGTGCAGGCGATGCGGCTTTTCTGGCGCAAGGGCTACGAGGGCACATCGCTGACTGACCTTACTGAAGAGCTAGGCATTACGCGCCCCAGTCTCTACGCGGCGTTCGGCAACAAGGAAGAGTTGTTCCTGAAGGTGCTCGACCGCTATGACCGCGAGACGTCGCATTTCATCCAGAATGCCTTGGACGCGCCAACTGCACGCGCGCTTGCTGCGGGGCTGATATATGGTGCATGCGCGTTCCACTCCGACACGAGAAATCCGCCAGGTTGCCTTATGGTGCATGGTGCCCTGATAGGGAGCGACGACAGCGCGTCGGCCCGCAAGGAGACAAATCTTCGACGCGGGCAACTTAGAAACCAGATAGCTAAACGTCTCGAACGTGCTCAGATAGACGGTGATGTCGGCAAGGACACCGATACAGCTGCCCTCTCAGGATACCTGGTTGCAATTCTGCGCGGCATCGCCGTCGAGGCCGCGAGCGGAGCCCAGCCAGACGAACTCCACCGCATCGCTGATATCGCGATGAGAGCCTGGCCGACCCAATAGCCATTCTACCGATAAATGCTGACAGTCCGTTGTCGGCCCCGTTCCCATCGTTCCGAAATGCATATCCGAATGGCCGCTTCTGGCGCGGTCCTAGCGTCCATTTCTGACCAGCCATTTGCGGCTGCCAGCCGACCGAGTTTTGACTTGGAGCGTTTTCAGCTAGGTGGAATAACTTGGCGTCGCACCAAATGCGCTGAAGGTAGATGGAGCCCACGCCGGTTCGGCCTGACTGCATCTCGCTCTAGACGCCGATCACGACAGCTTGGCGATGATGGCGCGCAGCGCCTCGCCGAACTTGTGGATTTCGCCCACGGTGTTGTAGTGGACCAGGGAGGCGCGGATGGCGCCGCTGTCCATTGAGAGGTTGAGACGCTTCATCAGTCGCGGCGCGTACATGTGGCCGTCGCGGATGCCGATCTGCATCTCGGCCATTTCCTCGACGACCCGCTGCGGCGACAGTCTGCCGATGTTGAAGCAGAAGGTCGGCACACGCTCAGTGATGCGGGCCTCGTCGGCAACGCCGTAGATGGTCGCGCCGCAACTTTTCAGCACGGCCAGCATCTCACGCGCCAGCACCAGCTCATAGTCGCGGATGGCGCCCATGCCGGCAACGATGTTGTCGCGCCGCGAGCGGTTGTTGGACGGCGCCAGATTGCGGCCGATCAGTTCAAGATACTGCACGGCGGCATCCATTCCGGAAACGTTCTCGTAGATGAAGGTGCCGGCCTCGACCTTGTAGGGCGGCTCGTCGGGGATGAAATCCTCGCGGAAGGTCGGCAGCCGCTTCAGCGTTTCGAAACGGCCCCACAGGAAGCCCATATGCGGCGAGAAATTCTTGTAACCGGAGCAGACGAGATAGTCGCAATCCCAGGCCTGCACGTCGATCAGCCCGTGCGGTCCGTAATGCACGCAGTCGAGGAACACTTCGGCGCCGGCCGCATGTGCGATCTCGGCCACCGCGGCGACATCGACGATCGAGCCGATCGAATGCGCGGTGACCGTGCTGGCGACGAGACGGGTGCGGTCGGAAACCAGCGGGCGAAGGTCGTCGACATGCAGATTGCCGTCCTCGCGCATGCGCCACCATTTGAACTTTGCACCGGCGGACTCCAGAGCCAGCCAGGTCGCGATGTTGGCATCATGGTCCATGTCGGTGATGACGATCTCGTCGCGCTCCTGCAGCATCTGACCGATGCCGAGGCTGACCAGGCGGATGAACGAGGTGGCGTTCATGCCGAAGCAGATTTCCGCCGGGCTATAGGCGTTGATGAGCAGCGCGACGCTTGTCCGCGCATCGGCGACCGACTGGTCGACAGTGACGCTGCGGCCATAACGGCCGCCACGCTGCACATTGTGCGAAACCAGATGGTTGGTCACCGCGTCGAGCACGCTCTGCGGAATTTGCGCGCCGGCGGCATTGTCCAAGAAGATGAAGTCGCCAGCCCGCTGTAAAGCTGGAAACATGGCGCGGATGGCGTCGACGGGGAACGCGGTGGCATTCGCATTGTCGGTCTGGTGCTTGTTCACGGGTAGGCTCCTGCAAAGGACTTGGGCGGGGATCAGGTGGCGGAGGTCAGCGCTTCTTTTCGGTCTTGAAGCGCTCTTCAAGCAGGCTGACGAGGCGGACCATCGGCCAGAGGAAGATGAGATAGACGAGGGCTGCGCCGATCAGCGGCGAGGGGTTGGCGTAGAGCGACTGCGCGTTGGTCGCCTCCTTCAAGAGTTCCGGCAGCGCCACGGTGGAGGCGAGCGAGGTGTCCTTGAACATCGAGACGCAGTTGCTGGTCATCGGCGGGATGACGACGCGGATCGCTTGCGGCAGCACCACCTTGCGCAAGGTCAGGAGGAACGGCAGGCCAAGCGCCTGCGACGCCTCGAACTGGCCACGCGGAATGCTTTCGATGCCGGAGCGGAACACTTCGGCCGAGTAAGCCGACATGATGAAGGCGAAGGCAGTCACCGCCGACGCCCAGGACGACAGGCGTATGCCGAGGAAGGGCAGCGCGTAGTAGATCAGGATCAGCACGACCAGCACCGGCAGGGCGCGGAAGATGTCGGTGTAGCCGACCGCGAGCCAGCGCAGCGGCTTCGGCGCATAGAGCCGCACCAGGCTGATCCCCAGGCCGATGGGGATCCCGATGCCGATGCTCAAAATGCCGAGCAGCAGCGTGTTCAGGAAGCCGCGCAGCAGTGCCGGCAGGCTGGACATGATGACGTCGGGGTTAAAGAAGGTATCCAGCAGCGACATGGGAGCGTTCCCGAACCCGAGAGCAATCATGCTCAGGTTAAAACCAATATGCCTCGCAGATGGCGAGGCGGTCGGCGCGGAAGCCGGCGCTGGAGCATGAAATGAATCGTGCCGGCCTGGAAAGCCGGCACGATGTCAGCGCAGCTTTCAGATCAGGCCTTCGGCAGCGGCATTTCCTTCATGGTCGAGGAGTCGGCCGGCGCGTCGCTGCCGAACCACTTCTTGTGGATGGCGGCCAGGGTGCCGTCCTTCTTCATCGCGCTCAGCGCATCGTTCAGCTTGCCGAGCAGCGGGTGGTCCTTGGTCATCATCAGGCCGTATTGCTCACCGGTCTTGATGCGCTCCTTGACGACCAGGTCCTTCATCTTGGTGAAGGAATACTCCATGCCCGGAATGTCGCTGACGGCCGCATCGACGCGGCCGGCGCTGAGGTCGAGGAGCAGGTTCTGCTGCGTGTCGTAGCCCTTCACGTCGCTGAAGCCATCGGCTTCCTGATGCGCCTTGACCCAGGTTTCGCCGGTCGAGCCGGACAGCACGCCGATGACCTTGCCCTTGAGGTCGGCCTCGGCCTTGATCGCGCTGGCGGTCTTGGTGGCGATGCCCATGTCCGAATCATAATAGGGCTGCGTGAACGACTGTGACTTCAGCCGCTCCGCCGTGATGGTGATCGACGAGATGGCGACGTCGATGCGCTTCGAGGTGGTGGCGGCAAACAGTGCCTGGAAACCGAGATCGGCGATGTCGGTGGTCATGCCGATGCGCTTGGCGGCTTCGTTGACGATGTCGACTTCAAAGCCTTCGAAAGTGCCGCTCTCGTTCTTGTACTCGAAGGGTGGATTGGTCGGGTAGGCGCCGACATTGAGCACATCGGCGGCATAAGCGGTGGCGGGGCCGGCGGCGATGCCGATGGCGGCGGCGAGAAGAAGCAATTTGCGACGTGTGAAGCTCATTTGTGTTCCCTCTGTTGTTGATCGGGCGGGTTGCTCCCGCACGGTTTTTTGCCGCCCCGCACGGCAGGGCGTCAATTCATGGCAGCGACCAATGCGGTCATGGTTGGCGACGTTTTTTGTTGCAGATCGCGGATCTGCGCGCGCACGTCATCGAAGGCATGGCGCGCATTGGATGATGACTGGGACAGTATGAACGACAAGAACTGAGACTCCCACCCGGAGCACCCACGATGGACTGGCCGGCACGATGGACTGGTCTGCACGATGGACTGGCCGGCAAGCCCGTCCGGCAAGGCAATCGCCATCGACTGTGGAATGCTTATCCAAAGTGCGGCGCTTTTCAAGGCGAAAGTTTTAAGCTTAAAAAGCTGCGGTGTCGGTTGCGTGGCGGACACCGTGCGGCCCGCTGGAACCGATACCCGCGAGCGATGGCGACCCGAAGCTATTTCAGGCTTGAAATATCTCGGCACGGGCCTAGCGTGTGCTCTCTCGCCGGGAGGTCGCGACATGAACAAACCACACCCTTTGCACGGCCCGAACAGATTGAAGCTTGGCGTCTTTTCGACCAATGCCGATGGCGGCCTTGCTATCACAGACGTTCCGGAACGCTGGACGGCAAACTGGCAGGACAATGTGACCGCGGCCCAGATCGCCGACCGCGCAGGGCTGGAGTTCATGCTGCCGATCGCGCGCTGGCGCGGTTTTGGCGGCCGCAACAAGGTGCGCGAATGGTCGTTCGAAACCTTCACATGGGCGGCGGCGCTTGCTGTGGCTACCGAGCAGATCGGCCTGTTCATGACCGTGCATGTGCCGCTGGTGCATCCGCTCTATGCCGCCAAGGCGCTGGCGACGGTCGACCATATCAGCCAGGGCCGCGCGGGCTTGAACATCGTCTGCGGCTGGAACCCGAAGGAATTCGGCATGTTCGGCACGCCGCTGGTCGAGAAGGGCTATGACCAGGCGGCCGAATGGATCGAAATCCTCGAAAAGCTCTATGCCTCGGCCGAACCGCTCGATTACGAAGGCACCTATTATCGCCTCAAGGAGGCTGTCAGCCGGCCGGCCAGCCTGCAGGTTCCCCGCCCCGTGACCATGAACGCCGCATTCGGCGGGCCGGGCCGCGATTTCGCCGCCGCCCGGTGCGATTATCTGTTCACGACCTTTTCGGAAATGAGCGATGCCGGCAAGCATGTCGCCGATATCAGCGAGCGGGCCGACAAGGCAGGCCGTGATGTCGGTGTCTACACGGTGGCGCATGTCGTCTGCCGCCCTACCATGGAAGAGGCGCAGGCCTACTACACGCGCTATGCCGTCGATATGGCCGACCACGATGCGGTCGATGCCCATATGGCCGGCAAGAAGGAATTCTCGCAGTCCCACGACCCGCACGCCTATGACCGCTACCGGCAGCGCTTCGCCGGCGGCGCCGGCACCTACCCGCTGATCGGAACGCCTGAAACGATCGCCGCCGACATGGCCGCCATCGCCGGACACGGCTACCAGGGCATCGCGCTGTCCTTCGTCAACTACACGCAAGAACTGCCCTATTTCTGCGATCACATACTGCCGATTTTACGGCAAGCGGGACTGCGCGTATAGCCGAAGGTGTGTTGAGATTCAGGTCAGGCCGAGTCGAAAACGGTGGGTTACGAGAACCGGAGCGGAGCGTACTTTTCGTACGCGAGCACCGGAAGCGCAGGAAGCTGCCGTTTGCAGACCGGCATCACCTGAATATCAGTACACCTATTCCGGGATGACGGCAGTTGCCTGAATCTCCACCTTGGCGCGGTCTTCGACCAGCGCCATCACCTGCATGGCGGCCATCGCCGGAAAGTGCCGGCCGATCACCTCGCGATAGGCCTCGCCAATGCCCCTGAGGTTGGCCAGATACTCGGCCTTGTCGGTGAAATACCAGGTCATCGAGGTGATGTGCTGCGGCCCCGCACCGGCCTCGGCCAGCACCGCCACGATGTTCTGAAGCGTCTGTCGCACCTGGCCAACGAAGTCGTCGGTCTCGAACTGGCATTGGCCGTTCCAGCCGACCTGTCCACCAACGAAGACGAGCTGTCCGCGTGCCGCGACGCCATTGGCGTAACCGACAGGTTTTGCCCAGCCTTCCGGCTGCAGAATCGTATGCATTCAAAACCTCCCGGTACCCAAAAAACCAAGTCTCAAAAATCGCTCGTCGATTTCCAGCCGTCAGGCCGCGCCCATCACCTGCCGCGCGATCACCACTTTCTGCACGTCGGAGGCACCCTCGTAGATGCGCAGCGCGCGGATCTCGCGATACAGGCTTTCGACGATATGGCCCTTGCGGACACCGTCGCCGCCATGCAGCTGCACGGCCTTGTCGATCACCTCTTGCGCCTTGTCGGTGGCAAACAGCTTGGCCATCGCCGCCTCGCGGGTGACGCGGGGCGCGCCCATGTCCTTGGTCCAGGCGGCGCGGTAGACCAGCAGCGCCGCGGCATCGACGTCCAGCGCCATCTCGGCGATATGACCCTGCACCATCTGCAGTTCGGCCATTGGCGCGCCGAACAGTTTGCGTTCGGACACCCGTTTGATGCTTTCATCCAGTGCGCGGCGAGCAAAGCCAAGTGCCGCCGCACCAACGGTCGAGCGGAACACGTCGAGCACCGACATGGCGATACGGAAGCCGTCGCCGGGCTTGCCGATCCGCGCGGCGACGGGCAGGCGGACCTGATCGAAAGACAGGCGCGCCAGCGGGTGCGGCGCGATCACTTCCAGCCGTTCGGCGATGCCAAGGCCCCTGGCGTCGCCAGGCACGAGGAAGGCGGAAAGCCCCTTGGCGCCCGGCGCCTCGCCGGTGCGGGCAAAGACGACATAGAGGTCGGCGATGCCGCCATTGGAGATCCAGGTCTTTTCACCCGACAGAACGTAACTGTCGCCGTCGCGGGTCGCCGTCATTTCCGTGTTGGCGACATCCGATCCCGAGCGCGGTTCCGACAGGGCAAAGGCTGATATCGCCTTGCCGGCACGCGTCTTCGAAAGCCATTGCTGCTGGTGCGGCGTGCCGAACAGGCTGAGCGCGCCGGTGCCAAGCCCCTGCATGGCGAAGGCGAAATCGGCCAACCCGTCATGGCGCGCCAGCGTCTCGCGCGTGATGCACAAAGTGCGGACGTCGAGGGGGCCAGGATTGTCTGGGTCGATCGCCGTCGGCTTCAGCCAGTCGTCTCGCCCGAGCTTGCTGACCAGCTCGCGGCAGGCGGCGTCGACATCATGGTGGGAGACCGGCAGGTTTTTCGCGCACCATACGTCGAGCTGCTCGGCCCACTTGCGATGGCGGTCTTCGAAGAACGGCCAGGAGAGGAAGGAGCGGTCAGGCATGGGTGCTTCCACCGCTATTCTCCAGGCCCTGCGCTCTACGGCGCCGGTAGGACAGAGGGGGGCGCTGTCCCGCCGACGTCTTCACGGAATGCATCATCCTCAATCCCCCTCGAACACCGGCTTTGGCCACGAACGCCTTGTAGGCGCGCTCGAAGTCGCGGGTCTGCATGCAGATCGCTTGCGCCTGGGCTTCCGCCTCGATCGCCTGGTCGAGACCCATCGACCATTCCTGGTTGAGCTGCGTCTTGGTGATGCCGTGCGCAAAGGTCGGGCCGGAGACGATGCGCGCCGCCATATCGAGCGCGTCGGCCTCCAGCGAGGCGGCATCGACCAGCCGGTTGTAGAAACCCCAGCGTTCGCCTTCCGCCGCCGTCATGGTGCGGCCTGTGTAGAGCAGTTCTGCGGCGCGGCCCTGGCCGATGATGCGCGGCAGGATCGCGCAGGCGCCCATGTCGCATCCGGCGAGGCCTACGCGGGTGAACAGGAACGCGGTCTTGGCTTCCGGCGTGGCGATGCGGATATCGGAGCTCATCGCAATGATGGCGCCGGCGCCGACCGCGACGCCGTCGACCGCAGCAATGATCGGCTTGCCGCAATTCAGCATCGCCTTGACGAAATCGCCGGTCATGCGGGTGAAGGCGAGAAGCTGCTTCATGTCCATATTGACCAGCGGGCCGATGATGTCGTGGACATCACCGCCGGAGCAGAAATTGCCGCCATTGGAGAGGAACACCACGGCGTCGACATCGTCGGCATAGACGAGGTCGCGGAACGTGTCGCGGAGTTCCGCATAGCTGTCGAAGGTCAGCGGGTTCTTGCGCTCCGGCCGGTCGAGCCGGACCTTGGCGATCCTGCCCTCGACCTCCCACAGGAAATGCTTCGGCTTGCGCCCGGCCATTGCGGTCATTCGCGTCCCTCCCAGTTGCTGCGGAACGAGGTCAGCATGCCGGTCAGCCGGCGCGCGTCGTCCTCGCTGACCTTGCCCAGCAATTCGCCGATCCAGCCTTCATGCGCCGCAGCGATGGCGGCAAATGCCTGCGCGCCTTCCTCGGTCAGCCGCACCATCGACGTGCGGCGGTCGCCATTGCGCCTTGCGCGGGCGACAAGTCCTTCCGAAACCAGCCGGTCGACGATGCCCGTGACATTGCCGTTGGAGACCAGCAGGAAACGCGACAGGTCGCTCATCAGCATGCCTTCCGGCGCGCGATAGAGGGCGGCCATCACGTCGAAGCGCGGCAGCGTCGTGTTGAACTCCTTCTTCAGCCGTTCGCGCAGCTCGGCCTCGATCGTGCGCGAGGCGCGCAGCAGCCTGATCCACAGACGCAAGCGGTCCTTGCCGGGTCCCGACGGCGCGGGCAGGGGGCCGGCTACCATGTTTCGCCTCCTGAGATGGAAATCGCCTGTCCCGTTATCGACTGGGCGGCGTCGCCGCAGAGCCACAGCACGGCCGCGGCGACCTCATCCGGCTGGATGAAGCGGCCTTGCGGGTTGGTCGAGGCGAGGCTTGACCGCGCTTGCTCGACCGAGCGGCCGGTCTTCTCGATGATGCGCTGGATGGACTCTTCCAGCATTTCGGTTTCCACAAAGCCTGGGCACACCGCGTTGACGGTGATGCCCGATTTTGCCGTTTCGGCGGCAAGCGCCCGCATCAGGCCAACGACGCCATGCTTGGCGGCGACGTAAGACGCGACGTAGGCGTAGCCTTTCAGGCCGGCGGTCGAGGCGATGAAAACAATTCGTCCTGTTTTCCGCGCCGCCATTCCGGCCAGCGCCGGCTTCACCGTCAGGAAGGCGCCGGTCAGATTGACGTCGAGCGTCCGCTGCCACTCGCTGAGCGCGGTTTTGTGCGCCGGGGCGCTGCCGGCCATGCCGGCATTGGCGACGACGATGTCGAAGGGGCCGCGCGCGGCTTGCGCCGTCTCGTAGAGCGCCGCCATTGCCACTTCGTCGGTGACATCGGCGGCAATGCCGAAGATGCGGCCGTTCTCCCCGGCCACCTCAGTGAGCTCGGCTTCCCGGCGGCCGCAGATGGTGACATCGATGCCGGCAGCAGCCAGCGCCAGCGCGATGGCCCGCCCGACGCCGGAGCCACCGCCGGTGACCAGCGCATGCTTGCCGGGTATCGTCGCGGCGGTACTCATACTTTCAGCCCCGCTGCGGCGTCGCGCTCGGCCAGACGGTAGAGCTGGTCGCGCCCGGGCAGATAGGGATCTGGCCATTTGACACCACGGTCGCCGAGCGTCACGGCGGCATGCAGTGTCCAGTAGGGATCGGTGAGATGCGGCCGTGCCAGCGCCACCAGATCGGCGCGGCCGGCCATCAGGATCGAATTGACATGGTCCGGCTCGTAGATGTTGCCGACCGCCATCGTCGCCATGCCGACTTCGTTGCGGATGCGGTCGGAAAACGGCGTCTGGAACATGCGGCCATAGACAGGCTTGGCCAGTGCCGAGGTCTGGCCTGCCGAGACGTCGCAGATGTCGACGCCGGCCTCGAGCAGCAGCCGTGCGATCTCCACCGCGTCGGCCGGTGTGACGCCCTCGATGCCCACCCAGTCATTGGCCGAAATG